>JAZSJA010000119.1:0-18665 GCA_045534095.1 Acutalibacteraceae bacterium
AAGCAGGCTAAGTCTGTAGTTCCCGAAATTGTTACTGTAATCACCAAAAAGGAAATTTCCCGAAATGAGGCGGAATTCCGTAATAACGATGAACTTTTTGCCGATATAAAAGAGAAAATCCAAATTGCCGCACAAAAAAAGGTGGATGCCAAATGCTTTAAATATCCCTTTATATTTGAAAAATCCTTTAAGCGTACCGAGTCTGCAAAGTGCGAGTTTGAAAAATACAAATCCCTTTTCCTTGACGTAGATTATTTAGATGATGACGTTATGGGCAAGGATGCACACACTTTGGTTATAAATATAAATAATTTAGATGAGTTTTTAAAAGTAATTTAAAATAAATATTAAAGTAAGGAGCGATTTTTTGAATTTTGACAGTATTTCACCAAACGGCAGTGTTGACTGCTACGTTTTACTTAAAACGGTAGAGAAAAAAACCTCTGCCAAGGGTGGCTTTTATTTAGACGCCACTATATCTAATAAAACCGGCGAAATGAACGCAAAGCTTTGGGATTATTCAGAGGGTGTTCATGGTGTGTATGAATCGGGCAATTTAGTAAAACTCCGCGGAACCGTTTCGGAATATAAGGGCGTAAATCAATTTAGAATTGAGCGTATTCGCCCTGTTTTGCCGGGTGACGGTGTTGATATTAACGATTTTATTCCCTCTACCGGCTTTTCGGAAGAGGATATGTGGAACGAGCTTTATAAAATCGCTGATTCCTTTGCCGATGCCGATTTAAAAGCCATTGTCACCACCATTTTAACCGATAAAAAAGAGCCTATGCTATATTGGCCTGCCGCCTTTAAAATGCATCACGCTGTAAAGGGCGGGCTTTTATGCCACACCCTTTCAATCGTTCGTTTGGCAGAAGCCGTTTGTAAGGTGTTCCCCTTTGCCGATAAAGAGCTTCTAATTGCGGGTGCCATTTTACATGACATTGGCAAAATTGAAGAATTTGATTTAAATTCAACGGGGCTAGTTTCAGGCTACAGCACCAAAGGTAATCTTGTAGGTCATTTGGTTGGCGGTGCCGTTACGGTAGAAAAAACTGCAGAAAAGCTTTCTATCACTTCTGAGGTGCCTATGCTCCTTTCCCATATGCTTATTTCTCATCATGGCAATCCTGAATATGGTGCAGCAGTTCTCCCCCAATTTTTAGAGGCAGAGCTTCTCAGCCAACTCGACTTAATGGATGCCACCGTTTTTGAAATTTGTGAGGCTACCGACGCCGTTAAACCCGGTGAGACCACAGGCAGAATTTTTGGACTTGATAACCGTAAGCTTTATAATCACGGTCGAACCGATAACAAATACAATCCCAAGATCTTTTAAAGAGGTAAAAATATGAGAAATTTTGTTTTGCGTTTTCCCGGCGGACTTAAAAAAGCTATGACCTTTAGCTATGATGATGGTGTTATGCAAGACATTCGCCTTTCATCACTTATGAAAAAATATGGTGTTAAAGCTACCTTTAACATAAATTCATTTGTGTACAAAAACACCGACGCACCTGAAGGTTATCTTTCAATTGATGAATTAAAAACGATTGCTAACGATGAAAATTTTGAGGTTGCTTGTCACGGTGCCATTCACCCAAACTACACCTTTATGCCTCAATCTGCGGTTACCGATGACATTATGCAAAACCGCAAGTTTGTTGAAAAAGCAACAGGCAAAATAGTGCGTGGATTTGCTTACCCCAGCATTTCTGCTTACAATGATATAAGTGAAACGGCTTTAAAGGCTACCGATATTGTTTACGCCCGACTTGCAGATAATCCTAAAACCTTTTCACTTCCTACAAATTGGTATAGATGGATGCCCACATGCCACCACAATTTAGCCCCCGAACTTTTTGAAAAATTCAATGGTGACATTCCCGGTTTCACGCCTATGTTGATGTACGTTTGGGGTCACTCTTATGAATTTGACCGCCAAAACAACTGGGAGCTTATTGAAGGTCTTTTGGAAGAATGCTCTAAGACCACCGATATTTGGTATGCTACCAATATGGAAATTTACAATTATGTAAATGCCTTTAAACAGCTCGTTTTCTCGGCTGATGGAAGCTTTGTTCACAATCCCACCGCCATTACCCTTTGGGGTATTTTAGATGCTCATAAAAGAACAGATGCCGGCAAAATTATAGAAATCGCCCCCGGTGAAACCATAGAATTACATCTGTAGTTTTAAATAAGGAGTTTTTAAAATGAAAGCTTGTTTTTTACGCTTCCCTGAAGGTAAGTTTAAAGCTATGACCTTTAGCTATGATGACGGCGTTGTTGAGGACAAAAAACTCATAAATCTTTTTAAAAAGTATGGTGTAAAGGCAACCTTCAACTATAACTCCTGCCATTTTGGAGAATATGATAGAGAGGATACTTTGGTTCTGCCCGAAGGTCACCTTACGGAAGATGAACTTAAAGAAATTTCTGCCGACCCGCTTTTTGAAATTGCCTGTCACGGTCACACACATCCCTATTACGCAAGTCTTCCGCAGGCCGCCGTTACAAATGACATAATTAAAAACCGCAACGAGCTTGAGCGTATAACAGGCAAAATAATTCGCGGCTTTGCCTACCCAAGCGTTTCAGCCACCAATGATGTAAGCGAAACCGCCTTAAAATCGGCAGATATTGCTTACGTGAGAGTAACGTCGGCACAACCTTCAAATTCTTTTGCTCTGCCTGATGACTGGTACAGATGGCGTACTACCTGCCACCACAAAGACGCAGCTGACCTTTATGAAAAATTCGCCGAGCTTAAGGAAACTGTCTTTGCCCCTTACCTTATGTACGTTTGGGGTCACAGTTTTGAATTTGAGCGTGAAAACAACTGGGAGCTTATGGAAAAGCTTTTAGAAAATTGCCACTCTAACCCTGAAATCTGGTTCGCCACCAATATGGAAATTTATGAGTATGTAAACGCCTTTAATCGTCTTGTTTTATCGGCTGACGGCACCAAGGCTTATAATCCCACTAAAATAGATTTATGGGCCGCTATTTGTACAAAGAATGTGAAAAAAGCGCCCATACCCACCATAAAAATTCCCGCAGGCGAAACTGTAAGTTTATTATAAAGCTTATTATAAAACTTATTATATAAGGAGAAAAACTATGTATTCATTTAATTTACGTTTTCCAGAAGGTAAAAGTCGTGCTATGACCTTTAGCTACGATGACGGTATTCCTGCAGATTTAAGACTTATAGAACTTTTAAACAAATATGGTGTTAAATGTACCTTTAATATTAACACCGCTTTTTATGATGATGGCAATGAGCCCGATAATCGCCTTAAAAAAAGTCAGCTTAAAGAAATTGCAGAAAATCCACTTTGTGAAATCGCCTGTCATGGTCACACACACCCTTATTACAATGCTTTACCTATGGCAAACCTTACAAATGATATTATGAAAAACCGCAATGCCAGTGAAGCCATAACCGATAAAATCGTTCGCGGCTTTGCTTACCCTTACGGCCCTTTTAACGCCACCAGCGAAGCGGCTTTAAAGGCGGCAGATATTGTATATGCCCGAACAACAAAATCCACAAAAGCTTTCGCTTTGCCTGAAAACTGGCTTCAGTGGAACCCCACCTGTCACCATAAATATTCCCTTGAACTTTTTGATGAATTTATGGGTAACGTAAAACCATGGCAGGCTCCAAAGTTAATGTACGTTTGGGGTCACACCTATGAATTTGACAACAATAACAACTGGGAGCTTATTGAGGAGCTTTTGGAAAAAGCAACCAAGGAAGAAGATATTTGGTTTGCTACTAATATGGAGATTTTTGAATACGTAGAAGCATTTAAAGACCTTGTTTTCTCTGCCGACGGCAATACAATTTATAATCCCACTCGCTTTGATTTTTGGGCACTTGTAAATGCAAATTGGCAGCCCAATTCGGGTAGGATTATTAAAATTCCTGCCGGCGAAATCACCCGAATTTAAAAGGTGGTATTTATGGAAAAAATTGCAAAATTTCACAAAGTTAGTTACGGCCAGTTTTCATCTGCATATTCCTGTGCAACTGAAGAATGCTATAATAATATAAAATTACCCCACAGAGCCACAGTGGGCTCGGCAGGGTATGATTTCTATGCACCTTTCAATTTCACCCTTGCACCGGGGGAGGAAATTACAATTCCCACGGGTATTCGTGCAGAAATTGAAAACGGATACGTTTTACTTATTTATCCCCGTAGCGGATTGGGATTTAAGTTCCGCTTAACACTTAACAATACGGTAGGGGTTATTGACAGCGATTATTTTTACTCCGATAATGAGGGACACATTATGGTGCGTATGACCAACTGCCACACCGAAAAGGTTGTATCGGTTGAGGCAGGACAAGGCTTTGCACAAGGCATATTTATGCCCTTCGGCATTACGGTTGATGATGATACCGACGGTATTCGTAACGGTGGCTTCGGTTCCACCGGTTCCTGAACAATATTATAAACACTATTGTGGTGGATGCGGGGTAAAACTACTCCGCATCCATAAATATTATCACCTTATATTTACAGTTTTCCCGGATGCGGAACGAAACCTCGACGATAAACTAAAGCTATTCGTAATAAATTGCCTTAAATCCACCATTGATGTGGACGCGAAACGAAACTTTGACGATAATCTAAACCTATTCGTAATAAATCGCCTTAAAACCACCATTGATGTGGACGCGGAACGAAACTTTGACGATAATCTAAACCTATTCGTAATAAATTGCCTTAAATCCACCATTGATGTGGACGCGGAACGAAACTTTGACGATAATCTAAACCCATTCGTAATAAAAATTATTAAAATATCATATAACATCTTGCAATTAAAGAAATAAAGGTTTATAATAGTATTATGAATTATTATGCGGAGATTTGTCCGCTTCAAAAAGGAAGATGTTTAAATGAGTACACCCGATATGAGTTCATTCCGCCCCAATCGTGGCAAAAAGCTTATTGTCGATACCAGTTTTGGCAGATATGCCCGTTACCCTGTTAAAACACACGTTGTTGTTAAGGGTGATGACCTTAAAGAAATTATGGATAAATACGTTATGCCTTACGTTAAAGAAGGAGACGGTATTTTCCTTAGTGAAAAAATGGTTGCTATCAGTCAGGGCAGAGCATTTCACATTGATGAAATCAAACCCCGTTGGCTTGCAAGATTTCTTGTAAAATTTGTTACCAAGTCGCCCTACGGCATTGGTCTTGGCAGTCCTTATACCATGGAACTAGCTCTTCGCGATTGTGGTATTCCCATTATCCTTTGGGGTTGCGTATGTGCCGCAGTAACCAAGCCTTTTGGAAAAAAGGGTGTTTTCTATAACGTTGTAGGTCCTAAGGCTCGCTCTATTGATGGCCCCGGCGAATACGTTATCCCCCCATATAACAAATATGCAAAAATGGCTCCCCTCGAGCCCGACAAGGTTTGTAAAGAGCTTGCCGAGCACACAGGTTGCTACGTTGTTATGCTTGACGCTAACGATTTAGGTTTGGAAATTCTTGGCAAATCCACCGATGATATTACCTTGGAAATGGCTAGAGAAATGTTTGGCGATAATCCTTTGGATCAGTCCGACCAACAAACCCCTATCGCTATTGCACGCAAGGTGCCCGACGATATGGAAGAGCCCGTTTTTGAGGATGCTCCTGCCGCTCCCACCGAGGAAAAAACAGAAGAATAATTTCACTAACTTATTAAATACCAAAAAGGGTAATTCGTCTATGGCGAACTACCCTTTCTTTTTTGCTTGAAAAAGAAAATAATCCCTTTTTTTGGTATAAACGCACTTCTTTAGAACAAAATACTTCATAAAGGAGTGTTTAAAAATGCCTAAAAAATATGATGAACTAACAGGGATGTTAGATGCCAATCTTCGCCCTGACCTTAGTTTTGACCTTGTTAAAAGAGAAATAATAATAGGTGGAAAATCGGCAGCGATTTATTTTATAGATGGATTTATTAAAGATGAAATTTTTGAAAGAATAATGGAATTCCTTTTTCAAATCAACCCAACACAACTTAAAAACGTTGAAAATGCCAAAGAGTTTTCTGAAAGATTTATGCCTTACGTAGAGGTGGATTACACCTCCGATGGAGACACCGCTGCCACCGCAGTTTTATCCGGTGCGTCAGTTTTGATTGTGGACTCTGTAGAAGATTTTCTGGTTGTAGATACTCGGACATACCCGGTGCGTTCGGTGAGCGAACCCGAAAAAGATAAAACCATGCGTGGTGCAAAAGACGGATTTGTTGAAACCTTAATATTCAATACCGCCATGATTCGCCGACGGGTACGGGATTTTTCTTTAAGAATGGAGTATTATCAGATTGGCGAATCCTCAAAGGTAGACGTTGCAATCTGTTTTTTGGACGGCAAGGTAAACAAAAAATCCTTGGATATACTAAGGCGTCGCATAAATTCGGTAAATTTAAAGGGAATTTCCATGACTCAGCAAGCCCTTTCAGAGGTTATCTGCCCAAGCTTTTGTTTAAATCCTTTTCCTAAAATAAAGTACACCGAGCGTCCCGACTATGCAAGTGCCTGCCTTTTGGAGGGCAGAGTGCTTTTAATAATGGATAACTCTCCAACTGTTATGATTTTCCCCACCTCCTTTGCCGATTTCACAAAAGAAGCGAATGATTACTATTTCCCACCCCTTACGGCAAGTTATATACGAACAACACGGCAGTTTATTTCGGTGATTACGGTACTCCTCACACCGCTATTTTTACTGCTTATAAATAACCCCCATTATATTCCATCTTGGCTTTCCTTTATAAAACTGGATCAGACCCCCGTAATACCAATTTTTATTCAACTTCTGATTTTGGAATTTGTCATTGACGGACTTCGCATAGCATCCTTAAACACACCCGATAATCTTTCAAGTTCCATGAGCATAATAGGCGGACTTTTGCTTTCGGAATTCGCCATAAACGCAGGTTGGTTTGAGGCTGAGTGCATATTATATATGGCATTTGTAGCCATTGCGGGATTTTCTCAACCTAGTTTTGAGATGGGTTACGCGCAAAAATTCATCCGCATTATGCTGCTTATCGCCACCCAACTTTTCAACATTTGGGGGTTTATTGGAGGTCTTATTATTACAACCCTTACCATGATATTCACCAAAACCCTTACGGGCAGAAATTATTTTTACCCGGTTATCCCCTTTAATTTAAAAGATTTTTTAAAGCTTTTTGTACGCCCACATATTAAAGAGTAATCTTTTTTAAAATTCATTTTACTGTTACCTCTTAAAAAGTTCAAATCTAAAACAAAAGCCTTTTCTGATTTTTGCTTCAGAAAAGGCTTTTAAAATTAGGCAAAAAATTTAACCATTTTGCCTTACTATATTTTCTTGTTTTAACAGTTCAAAGGTTATAAGCCTTTCACCCTTTAAATTCTCTCTTTTCATATCCACCGCCGTTATACTGCGATTACCATAGGTGGTGTAATAATAAATCCCCTTATTAACGTTCATACAAGCAGAATAAAGGGTATATTCATATTTATCATTCACCAAATTAAGCCCTCTCACCTGTTCCACCGCCCCTAAAATATGGAAAAATTGACCTACCGCAGAGTTTTCATTTTCCTCGCAAATGGAGTTGAGCTTTGTAAAAGCAGCCCTGACAAATCGAGAGGATGAAGATAAATCTCCCGGAAGCCCAATAGCACCCAATCCAAGGCTATAGGGGACGTATTCTATTGCATTTGAAAAGGCTTTTTCGGGATTTTTTACGGAGAGAGCAGAATAATTTTGCAGCAGTAGCATTTGTACATCAAAGGGTGGATTATTGGTGAGAACGCCGATTTTATTTTCGTAAATTTTAATCCCATCCCTCATTGGCTCCACCACCAAAGAACGATTTTTATCACTTATCATAAAATGGAGAGGGGTGTTAGGAAGCCTACTATTAAACTGCAAATTAACAAAATTTATTTCATTTATAACCTTAATTACCTCATCTGCACTATCAAAATGTGAAAGCAAATAATGTATAAACTCAAAGGGAGCAAGGTTGATTTTACCCTTCTTTTCATCTCCATAAAATGCGTTATCAGGGAAATTAAGGGCGGCAACTGCAAGCCCTTTTTCATTAACTCCGTCGTAATAAAGGGGGTATCCCTGTTCTACAGTTGCCATACCAATAAAAGCAAGATGTTTTTTACTCTCCCCTACCATTTTAAACTTTAAAGGAAAATTTTGCGGAGTTATTACCACCTGTTCATTATAGTTGTAATAAAGATCTAAATTTCTGCCAAAATAGCGATCTTTTGCATTAAAATTTATTGCAGTACACATATTATCACCGTTTTTATTATGCCCAAAAAACAATTGATCTGTGACTCTATGGCCACGGAATGGTCAAGCCCGTTCCCTACGTTGATACCATATTTTCCCCATTTTATAAAATCGCAAAATTTTGTAGTTATTTCGCAAAAAAATCCATTGATTTTTACACAATATATGGTATCATAATTATATAAATAATATTGATTTTTTCTACATATATATTTTTATAAAATATTGTTTTTTGCATCGTTTCGGGGAGATAAAAATGGCTTTGGATAACGTGAAAATTTGCGAACTAAAAATAAATGATTTATTCGCTCCAATCGGAATAGATACTGCCACGCCAAATTTCAGTTGGAAAATGAAATCCAAAAACCTTGGTGCAGTACAAACTGCATACAACATCATTGTTGCCGATTCAAAGGGCACCGAGGTTTGGAACACAAACTGGGTAGAGAGTAGTGATTCTCTCAACCTACCCTATGGCGGTGACACCCTCATTTCATCTGAAAAATACACCGTAAAGGTGGCTATTAAGGACGAAAAAGGAGTAGCAACAGATTACATAGAATCCTATTTTGAAACTGCCCTTTTTGAGGCAGACGCATTTGATGACACCAAATGGATAAGTTATGACAACACCGCCAATGAAAAGGTAGGCAATGAAAAAAATCTCCCTGCATATCGCAAAGAAATATTTGTTAAAAGCGGACTTAAAGCCGCCAAGCTTTACGTAAGCGGTCTTGGCGTTTTTGAGGCCTACCTGAACGGCAAAAGAGTTTCAAATCTTTTAAGCGACGGCTCATTGGTGTATGATGAATTAAAGCCCGGATACACCAACGGATTTATTCGCCGTACTTACAACACCTATGACCTGACTCATATGATAAACGCAGGCGAAAATAACGTCCTCTCAGGCATTGTTACCGACGGTTGGTGGAGTGCAAAGGACAGTCTTTTAAAACAGGGCGAAGAGCCCGCCTTTTTTGCCAAGTTGATTTTAATTTACGATGATGGCACTAAGGAGGCAGTAAACACAGACCAATCCTTTAAAACAGCAAGGGTAGCTCCCCTTCAAGTCGGCACTACCATCTATCATGGCGAAAAATATGACGCTACCGTTGACACCTCTTGGATGATGCCTAACTACGACGATTCCAATTGGTCTACCCCAAAAATCAACACCGAATTTGTAGGCAAACCCTACGCCCAAGCGGGTGCTTTTGTAAAAATCCGCAAGGATTTAGAAAGAACTCCCCAAAAAATCACCATTTACGAGGGTGCTACCGACCTAAAACCCGATTTTTACGGCAAAATAAACACCATCGCAGAATATAAAAGCGGTGATGATATTATTTTAAATCCCAATCAAAATCTTTTAATTGACTTTGGTCAGAATATAGCAGGTTGGGAAAATCTTAACCTTACCTCTGAGTGCGGTACTGTTGTGACGGTGCGTCACGCAGAAATGCTAAACGACGGTTGCGGAGCCCTTTCGAGGGGTAATGATGGTCCCGAGGGCAGTATTTACACCGCCAGTTATCGTTCTGCCACTGCAAAAACCGTTTACGTTACCGCGGGTGTCGAAAAGGAAGCTTGGCATCCCTCCTTCTCCTTCTACGGCTTCCGTTACGTTGAAATCACAGTTTCAAAACCCACCACAATTCACTTGGTTACAGCAAGTGTTGTGTCCTCGGTATTTAAGGATACCGCACAAATCTCCACATCTAATAATGATATAAACCAGCTTATAAGCAACGTTAAATGGGGTATGTACGGAAACTACCTCTCGGTCCCCACCGACTGCCCACAACGTGACGAGCGTTTAGGTTGGCTTGCCGATACTCAAATTTTCGCCCAAACAGGCTTATATTTAGGCGACAACAAGGCATTTTTAAGAAAATTTCTTGCCGACATTCGTGACGGTCAAATGCTTGACAAAGCTAATGCCGATTACGGCGGATATCCCGCTATTGCTCCCAACTCCTTTGATTTAGGTTGCCACGGAAACTACGGTTGGGCCGATTGCGGAATAATTCTCCCCTACTATTTATATATGATGAGTGGCGACACCTCCATAATAAACGAAATGTGGAGTTCAATGCGGCTTTATATGGATGAATTCTTGTCAAAAAGAAAATACGGTGGCAACACTATTTTCTGCGATTGGCTTGCCTATGAACCTAGAACAGATATAGGCAACCAAATGCTTGGCATATCCTTTATCGCTTTAGATGCTCTTATGATGATTTCTATGGCAAACGCCATTGGCGAAACCGCCGCAGCCGAGCATTACATCAAGGTTTATAATAGGCAAAAGGAACTTTATAAAGCAGAGTTTGTTAATGAGGACGGCTCCTTAAAGCACTCAAATCAGGCGGTTTGCCTCTACGCTCTTTATACCAATTTGGTAGATAATACCGAAGCTGTTATAAATCAGCTTGTAGCAAATATTGAGGGTAATAATAACAAGCTTCAAACAGGGTTCTTAGGCACCGCCATTATAATGACCACCCTTACAAAGGTTGGTCGCGTTGATATCGCCTATAAACTGCTCCTGCAACACGAAAATCCATCTTGGCTTTATTCGGTTGACCAAGGTGCGACCACAATTTGGGAGCGTTGGAACTCATACACCGTTGATGATGGATTTGGTGACGTTTCCATGAACTCCTTTAACCACTACGCCTATGGTGCGGTACTTGGTTGGATGTTCTCAAATATGGTGGGTATTGATTTTGATAAAAATAAACCCGGATTTAAGCATATAATCCTTTCACCTAAGCCTGACGCTTCAATAAAAACCGTAAACGCATCCTATAATTCTCCTTATGGCGAAATAGTAAGCAATATGACCTATGAGGGCGAGAATTGGCTTTATAATGCAACCGTTCCCGCCAATACCACCGCTACCATAAAAATTCCCACCCAAAACATCTCAAAGGTTTTGGTAAACAACAAAACGGCAAACGAGGTTAATCTCTTGGCAGATGGCATTGAGTATTCTCGCCTTGAAAATGGATTTGCAATATTCAATGCAGTGGCAGGTAGCTTCAGTTTTCTTAAAAATTAGTGTATTTACCTATAAAACTCTATCTTAGCAAGAATTAAATTTCCCGCTAAGATGCCCTAATTTTGATTATTCCTATTAAATAGTTTCTCCCCCAGAAAAGGCACCTTCCCATAAAAGGGAGGGTGCCTTTTCGCATAGCGTTTTATGAATTTTAAGGATGAGTATAATAAAAAGCCTTGGCATTTTTATTGCCAAGGCTTTTGTTGTAATATTACTTTTCCTCTTTTAATGCACGCTCTAGCCAAATGGATGCCATATCCATTGCATTGTAAAGTCCACGTCTTTCACCATTTTTAACAAAACGTTCCATAATGGGAATTTCGGGATCGGTTTTGAGAAGTTGAATTTGAATTTTATCGGGAAGCTCCTCGCCGTTTTCTTCTTTTGTGCTTAAAACTTGTAATACGCAAACGTATTCATCTGACATATTACCGTAATATATGGTGTTACCGCCACGCACTAATGGGCGGCCTTTGTAGGTAAGAAATTGCTCTGCCATACCTATACCATCCTTTCTTAAAAGTAGGTTTTTGCTAATTGGTCATATAATACTTTACAAGGGTTTGAAGCAGAGTATCACGGTCAATTCTGCGTATTAAATTCCTTGCATTATTATGGGTGGTGATATAGGTAGGGTCTTCTGAAAGAATATAACCCACCATTTGATTTATAGGATTATAACCCTTTTCTTTAAGTGCATTATAAACCGTAAGCAAAATTTCACGAATCTCGCGGTCACGCTCGCTGCCTAACGAAAAGGTCATGGTTCTATCCATTTTATCCATATATATCACTCTCCTTAAATTCTTACAATACTATTTTATACTAAAACGGTATATATTTCAAGTATTTTTGCGTTATTTAATTAAATATTAAATAATTATTTCTAAATACTATCGGCGAAGCTCGGCACCGGCAGCGCTAAGTTTCTTAATTACCTTATTCATAACCGTTTCAATTTGCTCATCTGTAAGGGTTGCATCGGCAGAACGAAGTGTTAGGTTAAAGGCAACGCTCTTTTTACCCTCAGGAATTTGTGCACCCTCATAAATATCGAAAATAGATGCAGTTTCCAATAATTTTCCGCCCGCATTCTTAATAATATCAAGCAAATCGCCAACAGGAATTTCAGAATCACAAAGAAGTGCAAGGTCACGGCTAACTGCAGGGAATTTTGGTAGGGGTGAATAAATAACCAAAGGATTATTAGAATCTGCCAATAAATCCAAGTAGATTTCAGCAACGTATGCTCTGGTTGTTAAATCAAAGTTATCTGCGGTATTGGGGTGAACCTCACCAAAAACTGCAACGATTTTGTCGCCCATAACCGCCTTAGCAGCTCTGCCGGGATGGAGATATGGCTCATCGGCACGCTCATATTTAACCTCGGCACCGCAAAGCTCCATAACCTGCTCCACAATACCTTTAAGGGTATAGAAATCTTCATTTTCGCCATAGATACCGAGAGCAAGAGTTTTAAGCTCGTCAGGTTGCTCTGTCATAGGCAGACTCTTTGGAATAAAACGCTTTGAGATTTCAAAGAATGCAGCCTCGCTGTTTTTGCGATTCATATTGGTGGAAACAACGGTGAGCATTGAGGTTACAAGCTGAGTACGCATTACAGAATACTCATCACCCAATGGGTTAAGGATTTTAATTGCCTTGCGACGATTATCCTCTTCAGAGAGATTAAGTGGCTCTAAAGCCTTAGAACCTATAAAGGAATAGGTTGCAATTTCATAAAGTCCGTTTGATGTAAGAAGCTTTTTAATTTTATCATCAAGGGCACGCTCGGGAGAAACCTTACCTCTTAAAATTGCTCCGCTTATTGGAGTACCAACAATGTGGTCATAACCATAAATACGCATAACCTCTTCGGCAATATCTGCCATATATTCGATATCGTCACGGAATGATGGAATACGGCAGTTTAAGGTATCTCCATCAAGGGTGGTGGGAATATAAAGGCTGTTGAGAATATTTACCATAGTATCGGCAGAGATTTCAAGACCTAAAAGGGCATTGATTTTTGATACGCTAACGCTAAGCTCACGCTCTGCGGGCAGACCGTTGTTGGCATCCAAAACGCCATCAACAATTTCGCCTGCGCCAAGCTCATAAATAAGCTGTAATGCACGATTGGAGGCATATTCGGTGTTCATAATATCGGTGCCACGCTCAAATCTTGCACTGGATTCAGTACGGGTACCAAGGGCTCTTGCGGTACGGCGAACGCTATCACGACGGAATTTAGCCGACTCTAAGAAAAGGTCTCTGGTGTCGTCCTTGATTTCACTATTTAAACCGCCCATAATACCGGCAAGGCAGGATGGATTTTCAGCATCTGCGATAACAAGCATATCGGTAGTTAAATTATGCTCTTTCTCATCAAGAGTTGTGATTTTTTCGCCCTCTTTTGCGGTACGAACAACAATCTTTCCACCCTTAATATCACGATAATCAAAGGCGTGGAGAGGTTGACCTGTTTCAAGCATAACAAAGTTTGTAATATCAACAATATTATTTATGGCACGCATACCTGCAGCCTTTAAAGCACGCTTCATCCAATCGGGAGAGGGTGCGATTTTAAGATTTTTAACAAATCTACCAACGTAACGTGGGCAGAGGTCAAAGTTTTCAACCTCCAACTTCATATAGTTGTTTATATCATCCCCAACGGTTTGGAAGGTGGGTACGGGAGGATTGAATTTTGTACCAAGTACAACACCAATCTCTCTTGCAATACCAAGAATACTCTGGCAATCGGGACGGTTGGCGGTGATTTTAAAGTCGATTATCCAGTCGTTAAGACCTAAAACCTCACGCATATCGGTACCGGGTGCAATTTCACCCTTTAATATGAGGATGCCGTTTACAGATGCACCCTCGTAATCGTCTTCGGTGATGCAAAGCTCTTCACCGCTGCAAAGCATACCGTTGGAAACAACACCGCGAAGCTTACCGCTTTTAATGTTCATTCCGTTAGGAAGCTTGGAGTTGTGAAGTGCGGCGGGTACGTATGCACCCTCAAAAACGTTATTTGCACCCGTAACAATTTGTACAGGCTCCCCCGCACCAACGTCGATTTGGCAAATAACCAAGTGGTCAGAATTCTCGTGAGGAGTAATCTCTAAAATCTTACCAACAACAACGTTTTCCATAGTGTCGGCGGTGTTTATAGCTTCCTCAACCTCAAAACCTGCCATAACCATACGGTCGCAAAGCTCCATAGCGGGAACGTTAATTTCAACGTAAGTTCTAAGTTGTTCTAATGAAACCTTCATTTTTTACTCCCCTTTCCTTAAAATTGTTTTAAAAAGCGAAGGTCGTTTTCAAAAAGCAAACGAATGTCGCTGATTTTATGACGAGTGGTGGTAAGGCGGTCAAGACCAATACCAAAAGCAAAACCGGAATATTCATTGGGGTCAATTCCACAACTCTCAAGCACCTTAGGATGAACCATACCTGCACCGAGAATTTCAATCCAACCGCTGCCCTTACAAACACGGCAACCCTTACCGCCGCATTCTGAACAGGAAACATCAACCTCAACGCTGGGCTCGGTAGAGGGGAAGAAGGAGGGGCGGAATTTAACCTTGGTATCACTACCGTAAATCTCCTTAGCCATTGTTTCTAAAGTGCCTTTTAAATCGCACATGGTAATGCCCTTATCCACAACAAGGCCCTCAACCTGATGGAATACGGGTGAATGGGTAGCGTCTACGTCATCTGAACGGTAAACACGGCCGGGGCAGATAATACGAATGGGGGGCTTACGCTTTTCCATGGTACGAATCTGTGCGGCAGAGGTTTGTGTGCGAAGAAGCATATTTTCGGTTAAATAGAAGGTATCCTGCATATCACGTGCGGGATGATCCTGAGGTACGTTAAGTGCCTCGAAATTATAGTAATCGGTTTCAACCTCGGGACCGTCTACAACGTCAAATCCCATAGATTTGAAAATATCGATAAGCTTTTCAAGGGTGCTGTTTAAAGGATGGAGTGAGCCGATTTTAGACTGATTTCCGGGGATGGAAATATCCAAGGTCTCCTTTTTAAGACGAATCTCCTGAGCTTTTTTATTCATTTCGGTTAAGGCTATGGCAATGGCATTTTCAATATCTGCACGAACCTCATTGGCGAGTTGACCCATTTTGGGGCGTTCCTCGGCAGACAAACTACCCATCTGCTTTAAAATTGCGGTAACTTCACCTTTTTTACCAAGATAACGAACACGAAGCTCATCAACTGCTTTGGCGTCTTCTGCGACGGCAAGCTCGGCCTTAGCCGCTACTCTGATTTCTTCCAGCTTTTGCTGCATAAAAACAAATCCTTTCGATAATTATTTAAATTGAATTCTCCAATTGATTAGGTTATAAAATAGTTCTAACATAGATTTAAAACCGCCTTATACCTATAACCGATGTGGACGCGGAACGAAACTTTGGAGATAATTAAAATCATCCCGTAATTTGATGAAACACCACATGTTTCAAATAAAAAAACGCCCCCACTACAGGGACGAATATTATTCGCGGTACCACTCTGCTTTGCATTAGTCTTACGGCTAATACCTCATTAGACTCATTTTAAAGTCTTAGCGATATAACGGTCGCAACCGTTGTGCCTACTTTGTAGCGAATTTTCGCCCTTTCAACACACAGCTCGCAAAATGAACTTCAAACGGATATTACCACCGTTTTACACCAACCAACGGCTCTCTGAAGGCTTTTCTCCGCCCTACTCTTTTTGCTCAAACGCATTTAAACCATATACATTTATATTTTACCTTTTTTAAATCCGTTTGTCAAGATTTTTTTGAGATTAGTGTTAGATTTTAAGAAGAGTTAATTGTTTAAATCTCATTTATAACCTCCGGAAAACACAAAAACAACCCCCCACGATTGTGGGGGGGCTTAATTTATCGGATTTTATCTAATTAATTCGATTAGATTAACTCGATGATAGCCATCTCTGCTGCGTCACCGCGGCGGGGGCCTGTTTTAACAATACGGCAATAACCACCGTTTCTGTCTTGATACTTAGGAGCGATCTCTTCGTAAAGTTTCTTTACAACGTCCTCCTTAGTAATAAAGGCCATAGCCTGACGCTTGCTGTGAAGCGAGCTATCTTTAGCGAGTGTAATATACTTCTCACACATAGAACGAACTTCTTTAGCACGAGTAACGGTGGTTTCGATTCTGCCTTTTTCAAGCAAGAAAGTAACCATTGCTCTGAGCATTGCAGTTCTGTGATCAGAAGTTCTACCGAGTTTTCTAGTACCGGCCATTTAATATTCACTCCTTATTGGTGATGAAAAATCATTATTCGTCATTACGGTTAAGGGTAAAGCCAAGAGAATGTAACTTAGCGATAACCTCTTCCAAAGACTTACGACCAAGGTTGCGAACCTTCATCATTTCTTCCTCTGATTTGCTGATTAAATCCTCTACCGTGTTAATTCCGGCACGTTTTAAGCAGTTAAAGCTACGAACCGAAAGATCAAGTTCTTCGATGGTCATTTCAAGAACCTTCTCTTTACCGCTGTCGCCTTTTTCAACCATTGTCTCAAGATCATTGGTTTCTTCAGCAAGGTCAACAAACATCTTTAGATGATCGGTAAGGATTTTTGCGGACAAGGATACTGCCTCTTTAGCGGTGATAGTACCATTTGTCCAAACCTCAAGGGTAAGACAGTTGTAATCGGTTACCTGTTCTTTACGAGTATTTTCTACCCCGAATTTGACCTTTTTAACGGGAGTATAGATACTGTCTACCGGAATAAGTCCGGTGATAACCTGTGCCGGCTTATTTGCCTCAGCGGTAACGTAACCGCGACCTTTATCAAGAACGATCTCCATAAAGAGTTTTCCGCCCTCGCATACGGTGGCAATATAAAGATCCGGATTGAGAATTTCAACCTCTGAATCAGCCTTAATAGAAGCAGCAGTTACAACACAAGGACCCTCTGCTTCAATATAAACTGTCTTAGGTCCGCCAGCGTGAAGCTTTGCGGTAAGACCTTTAATATTAAGAATGATCTCTGTAACGTCTTCCTTAACGCCATTGATGGTTGAAAACTCATGAAGGACGCCGTCTATCTTGACTGAGGTTACAGCAACACCTGGAAGGGATGACATCAATACTCGACGAAGAGAGTTGCCGAGAGTTGTGCCGTATCCGCTTTCAAGCGGTTTCAAGGTGAACTTTCCGTAATTTCCGTCATTGGAAACTTCAAGCGCCTCTAGTGTGGGCTTTTCAATCTCTATCATTAAAAGCTCCATTTCTCCGCACATATTATTATAGTAAACTGTAATTTTGTGGGTGGTGCGGTACCGCACAAAATCAAAACCTCTAACTTATTACTTAGAGTAGAACTCAACGATAAGCTGTTCCTCAACAGGAGCATCGATTTGATCGCGAGTAGGTAAAGCAATGATTTTTGCTTCAAGTGCATCACGATTTACGTCAATCCACTGGGGAACGGGATGAGCAGCATTAGCTTCAACAACTGCCTTGATTTTGTCAAGACCGCGGCTCTTCTCACATACGGTGATAACGTCACCTGCACGAAGGAGATAAGAAGCGATGTCAACTCTGTGACCGTTTACTTCAAAGTGACCATGACCAACAAGCTGTCTGGCCTCGGCTCTGGAAGAAGCAAAACCTACTCTATAAACTACGTTATCAAGGCGGCTCTCAAGAATTCTTAAGAGGTTTTCGCCTGTAACGCCGGTTTTGCGCTCAGCAATCTCAAAATAATGATGGAACTGACCTTCCTGAACACCGTAAAAACGTCTTGCTTTCTGTTTTGCACGAAGCTGCAAGCCGTATTCAGAATTCTTTTTGCGTCCCTGTCCATGCTGACCGGGAGCATAAGCTCTTACAGCGATGGAACATTTATCAGAATAGCAGCGTTCGCCCTTTAAGAACAACTTCTGTCCTTCGCGGCGACAAAGTCTGCAAACTGCACCGGTATATCTTGCCATGTTTTACACCTCCAAATATTTCGGTTATACACGTCTTCTCTTAGGAGGACGGCAGCCGTTGTGCGGGATAGGAGTTACGTCTTTAATCATAGTAACTTCAAGTCCTGCAGACTGTAATGCACGGATAGCAGCTTCACGTCCGGCACCAGGGCCTTTTACATATACTTCAACGATTTTGAGTCCGTGTTCCATAGCAGCTTTAGCAGCAGTTTCTGCAGCACTCTGAGCAGCGAAAGGAGTGGACTTTCTGGAACCTCTGAAACCGAGTTCGCCGGCAGATGCCCA
>JAZSJA010000148.1:0-9101 GCA_045534095.1 Acutalibacteraceae bacterium
GTCTTGCACAGAGTAAAGCCAATGATTGCAAATATAAAAAGAATGGCTACCTGCTTAAAAATGGTTAGCATTTTTTGTCACCTCTTTAAGTATTATACCGAAATAGAAATCAATGTCAAGAGTTGGAATTTTTTAATAGGATATAAATTATAAACGCCTGATAAATTGTTATTTGAAACGCATAAATTTTGGGTGATAATTGTAGGGGATGGCGGTCTCACGCTGCGGCCTTCGGTCCCTCAGCGGCTCTAACAGTCCACCGGACTGTTATTCACTACCGCTTCGCAGC
This sequence comes from Acutalibacteraceae bacterium, assembly GCA_045534095.1. Lineage (GTDB taxonomy): Bacteria > Bacillota > Clostridia > Oscillospirales > Acutalibacteraceae > UMGS1279. The sequence goes on from JAZSJA010000148.1 coordinate 290, forward strand.
TAAAGCTACCCGACATCCCTAAAAAGGTCAGCACCGATAAATGGTTTGCACAATCTTTAAAAATCCCATAAATAAAGGGTTTTAACGTAGGGAATGGGCTTGCTCGTTCCGCATAAATACCGCAAAATTCAATTGTTTTTTCACGGAACGACACGCAGGTCGTTCCCTACATTGATACCATATTTTGCACTTTTATTAGGACTACAATATCGCCCATAATGTGTGCATATATCAATGGGACGTCGAGGGCGCCGTCCCCTACAGTGTTACCTCAAAATTTGCACAATAAACTATTACAACAAAAAATGCCGCTCCCTTAAGGAACGGCATTTTTTGAATATTAAACTTTAGGGTTGCATTGCAACACCGATAGAAGGAACCATTAAAGTGCCTTCGTTACATACAAATGTAAGAGTAAGGTCCTGAGGAGTGTCATACACAACGTCATAATATGGCCAAACGTGACTTGCAGTATTCTTTGTGGATATATTATCTACAACTGTTTCACCATTTATAATAATGCTACCCTTACCGTATTCGCCTTCCTTTTTACTTTGATAGAGGAAAAGTGTTAAAGCGGTAACGTTTTTAAGTTCAAAGGTGACGCTCGCACCTTCTGTTTTACATTTCCAACCTGTTCCGAGAAGTGAGTTGCCTACGCTTGCGGCATAAAAGGCTTCGTTCTCATTTTCGGTAGCTTCAATCACAGTATAACCGGGGCTGTACTGTGCGTTACTAACTAAGAATGCGGCATTTTCATAAGCTACTGTATCCTTAAAGAAGGTCTTTTCGGGAAGAGCAGGAACTGTAGTGTCAACGTTTTCAATGTTTTCATAAACACTCTCTATATAAGCGTTTATAGCGGAAGAAATCATTACGTGACCTACAATGCTTGGATGTAAACCATCTTTTGTAAGAGAATCTTCGGTTGCGGTTTTTGTTCCGTCTTCGCTTTCGGTATATTTGTACCAATCAGCAACACCTGCATCGACATATCTCCACAATGCACCGTAATGGTCAATTACAGGTACGTCATAATAAAGTAGGGTGGGGATATGACCTGTTGTTAAAGCGGTAGTAAAGCGTTTGGGGTCTGAGGAAGTGGTAGAACCAAAAGCAACTGCAATTACGGGAATTTCTTCGCTTAAAACTTTGCGAATAATTGCCTCATAGGTTTCGCGGTAAATAAAATCGCTTTCTTCTAATGAAATATCATTTACACAGTAGTCAACCAAAACAAGGTCGGGGTTATGGCGAAGTACGTTAGCATCAAGTCTGTAAATACCAACGTTAGAGCCTGTTGAACCAATACCTGCGTTTATATTATTAACAGTTATACCAAAGGTTTCTTCAAACCACTCTGAAACAAGCTTGCCATAGCTACGGTCGTTGCCATCTGCATCTTTAACGCCTTGTGTTACAGAACCGCCAATACTTGCAATGGTAAGATTCTCGCCATTTTGAGCCTTTTTAATAGCTTTTGCAATAAGAGCTTGGTTGCCCTTGTTTATAACTGTGCTTTGATTAAAATAGTCGCTTTCGCCTGCTAAAAGTGTGGTTTTAAGGTTAGCATCTGTTAAATCCTCATAAGGCATAGCAGAAATTTCGCTAACCATTTCGTCTTTAACGTCCCAACCTGCAAGGTGACGTGCTAATACGTTAACGTCATTAAGCTCGGTTGTTCCATTGCCATCAACATCGGTAACGGCGGGATTAACAGTAACATCCCATTTTGCAACGTACTGTGCAAGTGTTATTAAATCTTTAAGATTAACCAAATCGTCCGAATTGATATCGGGGATATATTCGGTAACTAAAGGAACGAATTTAGCAACCAAGGTTCTGTTAGCAGTAATAGTGAAGGTATAAATCTGCTCATCGCTTACCTTAACGTCATTTTCGTACCAACCATCGAATTGATAATCGCCATAAGGAGCAGCGGTTACAGAAACATCTGTGCCCTCTTCATATTCACCGTTTCCGTATACGTAACCGTTTTCGCCTGAAACGTTAACAGAGTAGAGGATAGCGGGAACTTCGGGTTCTAAGTTATTGAAGGTTTCGTTAGCATCAATAAGAGTTTGGAGGTTAGGTAAGAATGTGTCATCATTAAGCTCTGCACGAAGTGCGTTTGCTTTTGCAATTGCATCGCCGCTATCTGCGTTTACTTCGCCGATAGCTTCGATTGCTAACTGAGTTTCGTTAGCCTTTTTGTAAAGTGCGGAAGCCTCGTGAGCTGCGTTTTTAATAGCGATTTCTTCTTCAGCGGTAATACCAATATTTGCGCCATTGTTAGCAGCAAGGGTAGAAATAGCTTCAGTTAAATCAATATTGCAGTCAACAGCAGAAACACCTGTAAAGATTTCGTACCATACAAGGGCTGCAGCAACACGACCTTTTTCGCTAAGGTGGAAACCATCGCGAGTGAAGTTACCTTTATCAGCACTAACGCCTGCGGCAATTTCTTCCTCGGTAGGATCATTTTCGGTAGTAAACAATGTATCGCTTATTTGTCCTCTTAAACGCTGAATTGCTTCACCTGTAGGAATAATCTGAAGATAACCATAATCTCTGGAAGCCTTTAAGTAGGTATCTTTAATTGCATTGTACATTGTAACCTGGTCGTTATCGTATAATTCGTAACCGTCTTTTTCAATGCCATCTTTATAAGCCCAAGTAGAGTGTAAAAGGATTTTAGCATTGGGGCAAACTTCCTTAAAGTAATTTATAAGATGTTCAAGTTGGTAATTGAAGGTACTGTAATTACCACTTTGGGTACTAACCTGTTGAATGGTGATGTAATCCCAATCGGTAGCCTCTAATGCCTGGCGCATTGTGATACTGTTTCCATATCCTTTGCTGCCAGATGCCTGACGATAATTAAAGGTGTAAGCAGGGCTATTGGTAACTGAATTGCTATAATGCTTGGAGATAGGACAACCGCCGATTGAACAGTCACCAACACGGATATCTTTTCCGTCTGCTGCTGCAATTTGTGGTATGAAAGAAGTACCATCGTTAGAGAAGCTGTTACCAAAGGCTAAAACCTTAATGGTATCTTCAGTTCTTGCTTCTTCTTGTAATTCAAGGGGATCAACAATAGTTTGGTCAGCTGACTCTTTAACCAAAATGGTATCAAGATAAATTCTGTCATCGGGGTCGGTATTTGTTCCTGATGTTTTGTAAGAAATATAAATACCATATTGCTCGAATTCGGAGTAATCAGTGATTTTAAAGTTGAATGTAGCATTCTCCCATTTTCCTGTACCCTTTTTGTTAGTAACACCTGCTAAAGCTTTGTGATTATCCTTAAAAGCTACGCCATCTTCGGGGGTATAACCTACAAGGTAGATGTTGTTGATTGTGCGTTGCTTTGCATCGGTATATTCAAGCAGTTTCCAATCTAAAGAGATGGAATAAACGGTATCGTTAACTAATTTGGATTTATCAAAGGGTATAAATATGTTCTGATACATTGCATAAACGGAGTAAGAGTTTTTACCGGTTGTGGCATCGCCTGCAGAAATTGAAGGTTTAAGCCAGGTGAGATTTGCATTAACACCACTATATACAGTAACTGCAGAGGTGGGGTCGGTTAAACTTTCAAAGCCTTCGTAGTAAACTACGTCTTCGGTAATTTCGGGCTCTTTAACAACTGCATCGGCTGTTTCAAGTAATTTAACGTCCTTAATATCAAAGATATAACCCTCTATACCTAATTCAAGGAAGGTAAAACCAAGTGCTGCGGTTTGTGATGTTTCGTCGGCTTCATCAGCAATTGCTGTAAATTTAACTGTTACGCTTGTCCATTCTGAATAAGCGTCAGCAGCATCGGTAGTATCGCCAATGAATTTTTTGTGGTCGCTGTATGCTAAATGTGAAAACTTTTCTTTTGTAATTGTGCCAAAACTTCCTATTTGCCACTCAGCTTTAAAGCTTGGACGCCTAGACCAAGCTTCTATGCCCTTATCAGCGTTTGCACTTTGATTATAGGCATAAAGATTGTTTCCGGTGCTTGTATTTGCTATTTTGGGAGGAGAAGATACCTTTACTCCCGATGAGCCAACCTCAGGTTCATATATAAAGAAGTTAGGAGCATAGAAAGTTGAACCATTCACTATATAAGATTCGCTAAGCTCTTTGGGGATGCGGAAATCAAAGTTAAGCTCATACTCATTACCGGGAACTAAGTTGAAAACAGGACTAAGAAGGCCTGCACCCTTTGAAGTAGTAGAGTTAACACGAGCGTAATTTATACCATCTTCACTTAAAAACTGAACGTTTTGTTTAGAACCCTGCCAATTAGTGTTATCGGCATTATCAAAATCAGATTCTAAAATATAAGTTTGTTTGATTTCTTTTTTAGATACAAGTTTAACGTTTTTAACGTCAAAGACGTAACCATCTGATTTTAATTCTTGGAAATTAAAACCAACTGCTGCGATTTGTGATGTTTCGCCGTCTTCATCAGCAACAGCAGTAAAGTTAGCGGTTATAGTAGTCCATTCTGAATAAGCATCAGCAGCATCGGTAGTAGCACCTAAAAGTTTTTTATGGTCGCTGTATGGTAAATGTGAATACTTTTCTTTAGTAACTGTGCCAAAACTTCCTACTTGCCACTCAGCTTTAAAGGTTGGACGCCTAGACCAAGCTTCTATGCCCTCATCAGCGTTTGCATTTTGATTATAGGCATAAAGATTGTTTTCGGCGCTTGTATTTGCTATTTGGGGAATGGAAGACACCTTTACTCCCGATGAGCCAACCGTAGGTTCATATATAAAGAAGTTAGGAGCATAGAAAGTTGAGCCGCCTATTAAATAGGATTTACTAAGGTCTTTGGGGATACGAATTTCAAAGCTGAGTTCGTACTCGGTGTCTGGAATCAAACTAAAGGGGGTACTAACAAGACCTGCACCTTTTTGAGATGCGGAACTCTCAACACGGGCAAAGTCGTTTACGCCGTCACCGTTATCATCCATAAACGTAACGTTTGATTTTGTACCTTGCCAGTTTGTTCCGTTGGAATCATCAAAATCAGATTCCATAACAATCTCGGTTTGGTAGAGTTTTGTTTCTTCTGCCGACACTGTACTCATACCTAAAATGCTAACAGAGCTAAAGGTAAGAATAAATGCTAACAAAATTGCTAATGTTTTTTTCATTAAATCTCCTCCAAAAAATTTTTATACAAATATATAATATCATATTTTTTTGAAATTGCAAATGCAATTATCAACATACATCATTGTAAAAACAAACATATAATACTAAATATTCCTATTTTATCCTCTCATCATTTTAATTACGGTGTCTATGTGTTCGGCCTTTACACCGATTTTAAGAAGATAGTTATAGGTTCTCTCAGCAAAGGTATCACCTGCACATTTGTTTATATTATTTCTGTAAAGAAATAAATCCCATGTATTGCGACCTCTACCAATATTGCCAAAGTTTGAGAACATATATTCATAATTAAGTTGGTCATACGAGGCACCTAAAAGACCGTTTATAACAAATGCCATCATACCCGTTCTATCGGTACCAATACTACAATGTATGGCAATAGGATAATTGCTTTCATCACCAAGAATTTCAAAAGCCTGTACAATCTCTTTAGAATTATACTGCAAACAATATTCTCCGTTCATAGGAATATTATAGTATTTTATATTTTCGTCTTTATAAAATACCTCAACAACTTCACCGCCAATTCTTAAATCGAGCTCGGTCTTTATGCCAAGGTCTTTTATAAATCTTTCTTTACCCTCGGCGGTCATTTCGTTAAGGTTTCCCATACGATAGATAACCCCTTGATTTGTGATTTTTCCACCGATATTCCAACCGCCTACATCACGGACATTTGTAACACCCTCAATATAAAGGTTTCTGGGAGCAGAAGCACTTACCGAGAATTTATCGGTAGCACTAAGGTACATACCATCACTATAAATTGCAGCTACATTCCAATAATAATCGGTACCAATGTTAAGATTATATATATCTATTGAAGTTTCATAAAGAGAATAATGTTTTGCGTCTGATAAATCGGGATTTTGGCTTAATGTTAACAAATATCCGTAAAATTCAGAACTACCGTTATAAGTAGCCGACCAACTGAAGGTAACAGGAAGAGGGCGGCTAAGCTCCGCCACTCCGTTTGCGATTTCCCACAAATTTTCTCCCCAAACTCCCTCATTATACGGCTTATCAAGAAGCTCAACAATTGGCTCAGCAAGAAATTCGGCTTGCAATTCGGTATGGATGGGTATATTCTCCCCTAATTCAACCACTTGAACAGAACCTGAAATATTGGAATCGCTTATATATTCATTTCTGCCCGAGTTAAAATATGCTTCTTTAACCTTGGGATTTGCCAAAATATCCCTTGCTGTTAAAAGGTCGGATAAATATTCAGCATACTCGGTTGAACCAACCCCAAGCTCGGCAAGCTTGTTTTCTGTCACTTCACCGGAGATAACTGAATCAGCAAGGTCAAAAAGGCTGTTTTTTTCGGTATTTGCATAACAAACAAGCTCCTCACCTACCGCATTTTTAAAAACTGCATAGGGTCGCAAAATAATATTTTCATTATAGTAATTGTAGTTGGTTTCTTTGCCCCCTCCACCTATGTTGTGTAGGGCGAAAGAAACAGTTAAAGTACCATCACCCGACTCGGTTAAGTGATTAACTCCCTTTTCTTTATTATACGCTACACCTTTAACTACCAAGCGACCGTTTTTCATAATGCCATCATCTAAAACAATGGGAGCATCCTTTACCGCATTGTCATAAGCAATAAGGGAGCCTAATTCGCTTAGGGTGTAGCCTTGATTTTCATAAAGTCTGTAGATATAATCATCCACCTCAAACTTAAAACGCAAAGCCCTAGGAGAATTATTGGTTGTTTTGCGGATGGAGTTACCTGAAAAAGTAAGGCATTCTTTAAAGGTTTTGGGATGCACGATTTCGGTAACCGTAAGATTATCAATAAAGGTTTTAGAGGTATCATCGGCATTTCTGCCCGTTATACTGTAAAGATGTAAATAGAGAAAACTATCATCCTCATCGGTGGTGAAATTAAGAGTGATTTTGTTCCACTTAGAAACCTTAGATTCATCGGCAATCCTAACGTATACGTCGTTAATTCGCTTGTAAATCTCTTTGTAATAGTCATACACCTTAACGTCTGGGGTAGACGACGTATTGCCAACCGTCATCTCATAAGAATCGGCAATGGTAGCGGTATGAAGAAAATCCCACTCACTTAAATTGTATACGTAAAAAGAAAGCTGGTATTCGGTGTTAGGTTTTAAATTATCTAGTTTTCTTACAACCGAGCGAGCTCTGGTTCCGTAATACATCATAGAATTACCACTATAGGGTTTAACAATGGTGTTATCTGTTTCAAATTTTTTATCAACCGACGGATTATAAGCGGTGGCATACTTGGTAACGTAATCGCCATAGGTAGCCCTGATTAAAAATACCCAATCATCGCTTTGCTGATAAGACTGATACATCTGTCCCCACTTATCATCAAAGGGCGGTGTGTAAGGCAACGCCTGATGAACGCCTGAATCAACACGCAAAGAGGTTTCGTTCTTTTTATAGCTTTCAAAACCAAGACCGCCTGTAATAACGCTTTTGCAAAGTATTTTTGCACTAATGCTTTCAAAAGCGATTCCCTTAGCGGTCGTGTAATTCTCCTCATTGGATAGTAAAGTTTCACCGCTATACCAACCTAAAAATTCATTTACAGAGTCCATAGAATCATAAGTAATACCAAGGGAATAGGTTCCATCACCATTATTTACAGCGTGAGAAGAAACCGTAATATCATCACCTGATATATGGGGATTTCCGTTGGAATCAACTATCGCAACAGGTATGGTGTTATCGGGAATTAGGGGAATTACCTTTTCTAGGGATACGCCGCGAACATAAAGCTCATCTCCGTCATACGGCAAAGCAAAACCAAGGGCTATATCACTTGCGGTATACTCATCCTCATCCGGTAGCTTCAACTCGCAGGTAACGGTTCGCCAATCGGAATAAAACTCCTCCAAATCGACAGTTTTCAAAGCGGCTATGGGAGAGCTAGATGTACCTATATACTTGCCGAATGGGGAATATTTAGTAACAGAATAAATATAAGGGCTATTGTTATCACTCTCCAAAGTCCAAACAAGACTTGTTTTAGTGCGTTTTTTATTGCCGTTGCCCTTGTAGGCGTGAGCGTAGTCGGTAGCCCCCTCAATATAGCTTCTGTATGAGGCAACTCCATTTTTATCTAAACTACCAAAATCCTGAATAACAAAATCAATTCCCTCGGGATTTGTAACACCGCCATAGGTACTGCTTAACTTAGTGTTACTGCCGACTTTAACCTCAAAGGAGATTTTATAGGTGTAATTTTTTTCAAGAGCAAAGGTGTTTGTAAAAAGTTGCGCCCCCTTTTGACCCGTAATATGAACGGTAGGAAGACCGTTATCACTATACACCTCGGCCGTACCGCTACCCGTTTTAGTCCAGGTTGCAGCACGCTCATTTACCGTAGTAGCCGCCTTTAAGGTGGTAACGGTGGTGGGTGTAATGATCATATTGTTTATTGTGGCACCCGAGGCGCTGATGATAAAGGTACTGTTTAAAATTACAATCAGCACTAATAACGCAGATAAAAATTTTCTTAGCATTATTTATCCCCCAATGTATAAAATCTCATAATAATTATACATCAAATCAATCTAGAGTTCAACTGATATTTGAAAGGAAATTTTAAGGCACCTTTTTTTATTCCCCACAAGGATTTATA
>JAZSJA010000046.1:0-15569 GCA_045534095.1 Acutalibacteraceae bacterium
AATCCGTGAGGATTTACTGCGTTTTTGCCTTGTGCAACAAAAAATCTTGTTCACAAAATTCTTCGACCTTAAAGATTTGGTTTTAGAGTGTATTTTGGTGAAGTGGAGTTCGTAAGGCTATCGCCTATGAACGACAGTGAACCAAAAGATGCCGAAAAACAATTCTTTAAGGCTGATTTAAGTTTAAATGTTTTGGCTTAGAAGTATGAACGTCTGAAACAAATTAAGGAGGAAATTTAAAATGGATCAAATCAAAAATTTAACCGTAGGTCAACTAAAGGAGAATGCTCCCGTAATCAAAATCGGTTCTACCGTTAAGGTTCACGTTAAAATTCGTGAAGGCGAAAGAGAGCGTATTCAGGTATTTGAGGGTACAGTAATTGCTCGCAACAACAGCGGCATCGCAGAAACCTTTACCGTTCGTCGTGTTTCTTATGGCGTAGGTGTTGAGCGTGTATTCCCCGTTCACTCTCCCAACGTTGATAAAGTTGAAATTGTTCGCGAAGGTAAAGTTCGCCGTGCAAAACTTTACTATCTCCGTGATAGAGTTGGTAAAGCAGCTAAGGTTAAAGAGCAAATTAAATAAGTTTTTAAATTGGGGACAAGATTTGTCCCCTTTTTTGCATTATTTAGATATTTTTACAGGCGGTGAAAAGATGAGTCAGCAAACAGGTGGAAGGGACGATAATCAAGAGTTTTACTTTGGTTCGGAGGCTTTTGTGCCATCAAGCAAAAAGGGCGATTTCAACGATTTCTTTAATGAGGCAGAGTCGCAATTTGAGGAGCCGGTTTACAAAGCCCCAAAAAGAAAATTTGGAAGAAATAAAGTTGAGGGCGAAAAAAATCCTAAACACAGTTTGCTTACAACCGTGTTTGAATGGCTTGACGTTGTTGTTGCATCGGTTGTAGTGGTTGTGGTTTTGTTCACCTTTGTTTTCAGAATGGTGGCAATTGACGGAGACTCTATGAACGACACCCTGTTTAATGGTGAGCGAATTATAATTTCAAATATGTTTTATGAGCCTCAGCGTGGCGATATAGTGGTTATATCCCGTAATTATGATAATTCCGCTAATGAAAATGATCATAAGCAACCTATAATCAAGCGTGTTGTTGCTGTAGAGGGCGATACGGTGGATATTGATTTTGAAACCGGAATCGTTTATGTAAATGGCGAAGCCGAAACCGAAAAATTTTATGCAGATTGCATTAAAGAGCCGATCAACACGGTAAATAAAAATAATGGTGTTGATTTCCCGCTTATCGTTAATGAAAATTGTGTTTTTGTGCTCGGCGATAATCGCAATAATTCTTTGGATAGTCGTTCAAAAGAAATTGGTCAAGTAAACGTTAAATATATTTTAGGCCGGGCTGTACTTCGTATTTTCCCTTTAAATAAATTCGGAGGTATTGGTTAAATGAGCGAAGGAACTGTTATTCAATGGTTTCCGGGTCATATGGCGAAAACACGCCGTAAAATAACAGAAAGTTTATCCCTGGTAGATGCAGTGGTAGAAATCACTGATGCCAGAATACCTGTCAGTAGCCGTAATCCGGAACTGGCGGGTATCGTTGTAAATAAACCACTTATTATTTTGCTTAATAAAAGTGATATGGCCGACCCAACCGAAACCGCTAAATGGATCAAAAAACTTTCAAATGAAGGTATTACTGCACTTGCTATGGATTGCCGTTCCGGTAAAGGAGTAAACGCATTTCCTGCTGCAGTAAGAGAGGTTTTGAAGGATAAAATTGAACAAAATAAAGCCAAGGGTATGGTAGGTAAAACTCTTAGAATTATGGTAGTTGGCATACCAAACGTTGGCAAATCTTCCTTTATAAATCGTCTTACCAAATCGGGTAAGGCAAAGGTGGAGGATAGGCCGGGTGTTACTCGCTCTAACCAATGGTTTAAGGTGGATAATGGATTAGAACTTTTGGATACTCCGGGTGTGTTGTGGCCTAAATTTGATGATCCCGTTGTTGGTGTAAGACTTGCCTCTACCGGTGCCGTAAAGGATTCGGTAATGGATATTGAAACCTTGGCTGTTAATTTTATAAATGAGGTTAAATATCGTTATGGTCACCTTTTGGAAGAAAGATATAAATTTACTTTGGATATAGAGGCCGAAGCCTATGATATTTTATGTGAAATAGGCCGAAAAAGAGGTATGGTAATTCGTGGCGGTGAAATTGATACCGAACGTGCTGCAGTAATGCTGATGGATGAATATAGAGCAGGCAAAATAGGCAGAACTACTTTGGATAGTGCAGACGAAAAAGGAGAAGATGTTGATGCCTGATTACAGTTATGAAATTTCCGCTAAAGAAAAAGGATATAAATTTATTTGCGGTGTAGATGAGGCAGGCAGAGGCCCTCTTGCGGGACCTGTGTGTGCTGCTGCAGTTATTTTACCCGAAGGGGCTGTTATTGAGGGGCTTAATGATTCTAAAAAACTTAGCGAGAAAAAGCGAGAAGCGTTGTTTGATGTGGTTAAAGAGACTGCCGTTGCTTGGTCGGTTGCCTTTGCATCGGTAGAAGAAATAGAAGAACATAATATTTTAAACGCCACGTTTATCGCAATGAATCGCGCCATTGACGGTTTGAAAATTAATGCGGATTTTGCTTTTGTAGATGGTAACAGAGTACCAAAGGATATAAAAATTCCTTGCGAAACCGTTGTTAAAGGTGATTCTCTTTCTATGTCTATTGCGGCCGCATCCATTCTTGCAAAGGTTACCCGTGACAGGCTTATGTTGGAATTGGATGAAAAATATCCTGTTTATGAATTTAAAAAACATAAGGGGTATGGTACTGCTTTACATATGGATTTAATTAGAAAATACGGGCCTTCGGAATGTCATCGTCCGAGTTTTCTTAAAAAATTATGAGTATGATTTCAAGTTATGCTCTAGGTAGAGCAGGAGAGGAATTTGCCTGTGAATTTTTAAAAGAACAAGGCTTTTTTATAGCTGCCAGGAATTATAGGTCTGAGCGTGGTGAGATTGATATTATTGCCGAAAGCCGCGAAGAGCTTTTGTTTGTAGAGGTAAAACTTCGTAATTCTGAAATTGGGTATATGCCCCGTGAAGCGGTTACCTTTAATAAGCAACAACGTATTATTCACGCGGCACAAAATTTTATTTTTCGCAGTAAAAATCAACTTCCCTTTAGGTTTGATATAATAGAAATTGTAATGAACGAGCGTTTAGATTTAAAAGATGCAGACGTAAATTGGATTAAAAATGCTTTTTAGTTAAAGGAGCGATTTTTATTAACTTTTTTGATTTGCATGCCGATGTTCCCTTGGTTCTAGATTCAAATAATCCTGATTCTTCCGTTGTGGATTTGTGTACCAATTCTTTTGAGAATTTCATACAAGTTATGGCTATATTTTTAAGAGATAATGAGGCAAATCCTTTGGCCACCTACAACAGAAGATTAAAATTAACTAAAGATTATTTGAAAAAGTGTAAGTTTCCTCTTTTGGGGAAATCGTTAAATACTTCAGGAGCTCTCCTTTCTGTAGAAAACGCAGGATTTTTAGCTGAAGATATGAATTTATTGTATAAGCTAAAAGAAGATGGCATATCTTTTTTGAGCCTCACTTGGAATGGCGATAACGCATTAGCCTCGGGCGCTAATGGAAGTGGCGGAATTACCAATAAGGGTAGAGAGATAATTAAAATGATGAATGAGTTGGGGATGGCACTTGATATCTCTCATCTTAGCCATAAAGCTGCTATGGAGGGAATCGAACTTGCTAATAATGTACTCGCATCCCATTCTGCTCTTTTTTCTTTAAACCGGCATAATCGAAACATCAAGGACGAGGCGTTACGTTTTCTCAAACAAAAACAGGGCATTATCGGTCTTTGTTTTTATCCTTTGTTTTTAGGTGGAGAAAATGTCAAAGAAAGGCTTGTAAATTCCGTTGAACATTTAATTTCTTTAGGTCTGGAAAACAATATTGCCATCGGTACCGATTTCGACGGTGCAAAAATGTCTTTGGAGCTTGGTAAAACTGCTCATATTTCAAGGCTTTGCAAAGATTTTTATGGTTATGGATTTAAAAAATCAACTATTCAAGCAATTTTTTATGAAAATGCTATTGCTTTTTTTAATAAAATGTGTGAAAATAAATAGTTGTAAATAATATGCGATTTTTCGCGTTATAAATATGGAGGATGCTATGAATTATATTAGTACTCGTGATAACAGTATAAAGGTTTCAGCCGCTTCCGCAATTGCTAAAGGCATTTCGGCAGAGGGTGGCCTTTTTGTGCCTGAGAATATTCCGGTATTAACTAAGGAAGATTTTTCTGCTCTTTGTAAAATGGAATATCCCGCACGTGCTTCGTTTATTTTAGGTAAATTTTTAGGAGATTTCACTACTGCTGAGGTTGACCATTGCACTAACGGTGCATATGTTAAAACCTTTGATGATAATAAGCCCGCACCTCTTCACAATCTTTATGGTGAAGTTCAAATTTTAGAGCTTTGGCACGGTCCTACTTGTGCGTTTAAAGATTTAGCCCTTCAAATCTTACCCTTCTTACTTACCACTTCTGCTTCTAAGGTGTCGGGTGGTAAAAAAACCGTTATTTTGGTTGCAACCTCCGGTGATACCGGTAAAGCGGCTTTGGAAGGCTTTAAGGATGTTGAGGGCACTGATATAATGGTATTTTATCCAAGTGATGGCGTAAGCCCTATGCAGAAACTTCAAATGGATACTCAAGAGGGTAAAAACGTTTGCGTTTATGCTATTAAAGGTAATTTTGATGACGCTCAGTCAGGCGTTAAACGCATTTTCACCGATCCCGAGATTGCCGAAAAACTAAACAAAAACAATATGCTGTTTTCTAGTGCTAACTCGATTAACTGGGGTAGACTTGCACCACAAATTGTTTACTACGTATCTGCATATTGTGATCTTTTGAACGAGGGAAAAAATCCTGAAGATGGTTTTAACGTTGCCGTTCCAACAGGTAATTTTGGCAATATTCTTGCTGCTTATTATGCAAAACTTATGGGTGTTCCCGTTGCAAAACTTATTTGTGCTTCAAATGCCAATAAGGTTCTTACAGATTTCCTTGAAACAGGTGTGTATGATCGTAATCGTTCTTTTTACACTACAATTTCTCCCTCAATGGATATCCTCATTTCCAGTAACTTAGAGCGTATGCTTTTTGAAATTAGTGATCGCGATGATAAAAAGACTTCAAATTGGCAAAAATCTCTTAAAGAAACCGGTAAATATCAGATAGATGCTGAGGTTAAGGCCAAACTGGATGATCTTTTCTACGGTGGATTCTGCGATGACGAAAAAACCAAAGAAACAATTAAAATGGTTTACGATAAATATGGTTATCTTTGTGATACTCATACTGCCGTTGCTATTGCAGTTTATGAGGATTATAAAGCAAAGACGGGAGATGAAAGACCTGTTGTTATAGCCTCTACTGCCAGTCCTTATAAGTTCGCAGCAAGCGTGCTTGAGGCACTTGGCGAAAAAGCATCAAAGGATGAATTTGAAACTGTTGAGCAGTTAAGTAAGCTAACAAACACCAATCCTCCTGCACCTATTAAGGCACTGCGTGGTAAAGAGGTTCGCTTTAATAATTTATGTGAGCCCGAAACTATGGATAATGCGGTTTTGAATTATCTTGGTATTAAATAAGTAAAATATAAAATCACAAACGGCGTGCGGAGAATTCCGCACGCCGCTAACACAATAAAGTTAGTTCTTAGCCTTAAATGTGTTACAGCAGGTGTCGGTTGTACAACTGCAACAACTACAAGGACCTACTTCAATGTGACCTGCCTCACAAGCGTTATTTTTTGCGTGATAAACGCAATTGGTAACATTACATTTAATACCTGAAATTTCCTGTTTGTTTTCCATTTTTATTGCTCCTTTGAGTTTAATAATGCGAATTTTCGCAAAACTATTATGTGTAATAATTTTGATTTTAATCATCGGGAGGTGTGTTATGGCTTTATTTGCAATATCAGATTTACATCTTTCTCTTTCAACCAATAAACCCATGACCGTCTTTCGTGGGTGGGAAAATTATACCGAAAGAATTGAGAGTAATTGGCGAAGGCTAATAAAAGATGAAGATACGGTGATTTTGCCGGGTGATTTTTCTTGGGGGTTAAAGCTAACTGAAACTCTTGAGGATTTTAAGTTTTTGGACTCCTTGCCGGGCAAAAAAATTCTTTTAAAGGGAAATCACGATTTATGGTGGAGTACCGTAAAAAAAGTTAATGAATTTTTCGGTGAGAACGATATAAAATCTGTACAACTTCTCTTTAACAATGCCTTTAAAATCGGTGAGCGTGTCATCTGTGGAACAAGAGGTTGGTTTTATGACCAAAGCGAGGACGATAAAATCCGAAAACGTGAGGTTGGAAGATTACGTTTATCATTAGAAGCTGCCGAAGAAATAGGTGGCGAAAAGATAGTCTTTTTGCATTATCCACCTGTTTATGGTGAGTATATTTCTAACGATATTATTTCGGTTTTGAAGGAGTTTAATATCACTACAGTTTACCATGGACATATTCATGGAAGTGGTTTTAATAACGCAATTTCGGATTTTGAGGGTATAAAATTCAAATTAATTTCGGCTGATTGCATAGATTTTACCCCATTTTTAATCGTTTGAATGAGAAAAACATAAAAAATTAAAAAATATTAAAAAAAATTACTAAAATTAGTGGAAAAATTTTCAAATATATGGTATAGTATTTTTTGAACATTTCTGTGGAGGTTTACACAATGAGTTTAAAAACATCAAACAAGGTTGATACCAACCGCTATGAACTTGAAATTCTTATCGACGGCGAGTCTTTTAGAAACGCTATTCTCACCGTTTATAAGAGAGAAAAAAAGAACATCGCTGTTCAAGGTTTCCGTAAGGGCAAAGCGCCCCTTAGCATTATCGAAAAATATTATGGTGAGGGCGTTTTCTTTGAGGATGCTCTTAACCTTCTTTACGGTGAGGCTATTGATTCTGCCGCTAAAGAGGCAGGTCTTACTGTTATAGACGATGAAATGAAGTTTGATCTCGTTTCCATCAGCAAGGAGGATGGCGTTGACTTTAAAGTTACCCTTACCACTAAGCCTGAGGTTGAGGTTTCTGAGTATAAGGGAATCGCTGTTGAAAAGCTTATCTGCGAAGTTACCGATGATGAGGTTAAAGCAGAGCTTGACCGTATGGCAGATCGCAACTCCAGAATGGTTTCTGTTGAAGATCGTGCAGCAGAGCTTGGTGATACTGCAGTTATCGATTTTGAAGGCTTTGTAGATGGCACCGCATTTGATGGTGGTAAAGGTGAAGGCTTCGCTTTAGGTCTTGGTTCCGGTCAGTTCATTCCCGGTTTCGAGGATCAAATCGTTGGTCATAAGGTAGAGGATGAGTTTGACGTTAACGTTAAATTCCCTGAGGAATACGGTGCAAAAGAGCTTGCAGGTAAAGATGCTACCTTTAAGGTTAAGCTTCACGAGATTAAAACCAAAGAGCTTCCTGAGATTGATGACGAGTTTGCTAAGGATGTAAGCGAGTTTGATACTTTGGACGAGCTTAAAGCTGATATCAAAGCTAAAGCATTAGATCGTAAAGAAAAATCTGCTTCCGATGAAGTTGAAAATCAAATCATCGACGTTTTAGTAGATGGCTTAAAGGGCGAAATTCCCGAGGCTATGTTCCGTTCCAGAGTAGAGCAGAGCATTAAAGATTTTGACTATCGTTTACAAATGCAAGGTATGAATCTTGAAACCTATATGCAGTATATGGGTGGCAACGTAGAGGTACTTAAAGAAAACTTCCGTCCTCAAGCAGAGCGTCAGGTAAAGGTTCGTCTTGCGCTTGAAAAGATTGTAGAGCTTGAAAAAATTGAAGTTTCTGCAGAAGATCTTGATAAAGAATTTGGTGTATTAGCAGAAACCTATTCTATGCCTGTTGAGCAGATTAAAGCTGCAATTCCTGAGGCTGACATTTCTGCTGACATTGCTGTTCAAAAAGCCATGACCCTTATCAAGGATAACGCAAAGGTTACCGAGGTTAAGGAATATACCAAAAAAGAAGAGGCTAAGAAAGAATCTAAGCCCGCTGCTAAAAAACCTGCTGCAAAGAAAACAACCACTAAAAAGGCAGCTGCTGATGGCGAGAAAAAAACCGCTGCTAAAAAGCCCGCTGCAAAGAAAACTACTACTGCTAAAAAAACCACAAAAACTGAGGATGCAGAGTAATTTTATATAAATTTTAAAAATAAGATTAAAGTGTAATAATACAGCCAATACTTGCATTGTCTGTATTGGTTGACGCCCGATGAGTTAAGTTGCTTGCAATTTGCTTATCGGGTAACGCTATATTATTATTGGAGGTAATAGTTATGATGGATCCTAAAATGAATTTAGTTCCTTACGTTGTAGAACAAACAAGCCGCGGAGAACGTTCCTATGATATTTTCTCTCGTTTGCTTAATGACCGTATAATTATGCTTAACGATCAAGTAGATAACGCTTCTGCAAGCATTATTATTGCTCAACTTTTATTCCTTGAGGGTCAGGATCCCAATAAGGATATTTACTTCTATATCAATAGCCCGGGCGGATCTGTTTCTGCGGGACTCGCAATTTATGATACTATGCAGTATATCAAGTGTGATGTTAGCACAATTTGTATTGGTATGGCTGCCAGTATGGGTGCTTTTCTTCTTGCTGCGGGCGCTAAAGGTAAACGTATGGCACTGCCTAATAGCGAGATTATGATTCATCAACCCTTAGGTCAAGCCCAAGGTCAGGCTACTGATATTTTAATTCATGCAAAGCATATTGAAAAAACTCGTAATACCTTAAATAAAATTCTTTCAGAACGTACCGGTCGTCCTTTGGAGGAGATCGAAAGAGATACCGAGAGAGATAACTTTATGTCATCTACCGAGGCTATGGAATACGGCCTTATTGATAAGGTTATTGAAAATAGATAATTTTTAAAACTTTCACCGTCCGTTGATATGACGGGCGGTGAATCTATGTTAGGAGTGACTACCAATGTCGGGAATTATCGAAAAAGATGTAGTTTGCTCATTTTGCGGCAAAACGCAAGATGAAGTTATGCAGCTTATAGCCGGCCCCGGTGTATATATTTGTGATGAATGTATTGAGGTTTGCTATTCTATGATTGATGCCGACCATGATATATTTCCCGAATATAATGCTAAAGGTGGCAAGGGTAAAAAAACTTTAAAGGAAGCAGAGCCCTTTAAACTTCCCACACCCGCTGAGCTTAAAGCAAAATTGGACGAATACGTTGTAGGTCAAGATAAGGCTAAAAAAACCTTGTCTGTTGCCGTATACAATCACTATAAAAAAATCAACGCCCTTAAAGATAAAAATCGCGAGGTTGAAATGGCTAAAAGTAACGTTTTGCTTTTGGGCCCAACAGGTGTTGGTAAAACCTTGCTCGCAACTACTTTAGCACGCTTTTTAGATGTTCCTATCGCTATTACCGATGCAACCACCTTAACTGAGGCAGGTTACGTTGGTGAGGATGTTGAAAACATCTTACTACGCCTTATTCAAGCTGCTGATTATGATATTGAAAAGGCAGAACGTGGTATTATTTATATAGATGAGATTGATAAAATCAGTCGTAAATCCGAAAACACATCCATCACTCGTGATGTAAGCGGTGAGGGTGTTCAGCAAGCACTGCTCAAAATTTTAGAGGGTACGGTCGCAAACGTTCCTCCTCAGGGTGGCAGAAAGCATCCTCAACAAGAATTCATTAAAATTGATACTACTAATATTCTTTTTATTTGTGCAGGTGCTTTTGACGGTATTGAAAAAATAATCGAGCGTAGGGTAGGTAGCGGTAGCCTCGGCTTCGGTGCCGAGATAAAAGCCTCTACCGATTTAGAGCGTGAGGCACTTTTACCCCTTGCTACTCACAAGGATTTGGTTCGTTTTGGACTTATTCCTGAGCTTGTTGGTCGTCTTCCTGTAATTTCACCTTTAGAGTCTTTAGATGAAGATGCTATGGTAAAAATTATGACCGAGCCAAAAAACTCTGTTTTAAAACAGTATGAGGAACTCTTTAAAATGGATGGAGTTAAGCTTACCTTTGAACCTGAGGCTTTAAAAGCTGTTGCGAAGCTTACGGTTGAAAGAAAAACAGGTGCCAGAGGTCTGCGTTCCATTTTTGAAACTGCTCTTATTGATACTATGTATAAGGTTCCAAGCGAGAAAAACGTAACCGAGGTTGTATTTACTGAAGATTGTGTTTTAAAAGGTACCGCTCCCAAAATAATAAAGAAAAAATCCACAAAAGGAACAGTGGCATAGGAAAGGTTTATTTAACACCTCAAAGACAAGTTAATTTGTCTTTGAGGTGTTCTTTTGTGCAAAAAAATATTCTATATTTTATTAAACTTATTGAAATTTATTGTTTAATCGGGTTATATTGTATAAAATTCTTGTAATCAATGAAATTTTGTGTTACAATAAATTTGTAAAATTTCACCTATTTTTTGTATAGTTTTATCAAAATAGGTATATCATTCAAAGAAAACGGCGTATAACCCTTAATTACTAATTATTTTAAAAGGAGATATTCGTTATGAAAAAACTTTTAGCAATTTGCTTGGCAGTTGTTTTTATCTTTACAGCTCTGCCATTTGGCGAATTCAGTCTTATCGCTAATGCTGCAACAAGCGGTAAGGTGGGTGATTGTAATTGGTCACTTAACGGTACTTCACTTACTATAAGCGGAGACGGCAGCATGGGGGATTTTGATGCTTTAACAAATCCTGCACCTTGGGGAGAAAAAATAACCGAGGTTATTATTGAAAACGGTGTAACTAATATAGGTAATGATGCTTTTTCGGGTGCTGAAGATTTAATTTCTGTAACAATACCCAATAGTGTTAAAAGTGTAGGCTCAAATGCATTCTATAAATGTATGAAACTGAAAACTATTACTATTCCGGATAGTGTAACTTCTATAGGAAATAGCGCTTTTGGGTTATGTAGCAATCTTACCATAGCAAATATCAGTGATAATATTAGCGTTATAAGCGATTTTTTGTTTTATAATTGTGAGAAGCTTATAAAAGTTATTATTCCTCAAAATGTAACGTATATTGGAAATAGTGCTTTTTATAACTGTAATGAATTAATTAGTATTGTTATTCCAAAAAGCGTAACTGCTATTGGAAATAGTGCTTTTTATAGTTGCGGTGAATTGCAATCTATAACTATTCCAGGTAGCGTAGTGTCTATAGGTGATGATGCATTTAATGATTGTTATGATATTAAAAGTTTAGTATTGGGTAACGGAATTAAAAAAATAGGTGATAATGCCTTTGATAGTTGCAGTATGCTTGAAAGCGTGATAATTCCTAATAGTGTTATCAGTATAGGTGATGGAGCATTCAAATCTTGTTACAGACTTTCAACCTTAAAATTTGGTAACAGCGTAAAAACCATAGGTGACGAAGCGTTTTATTATTGCGATGAATTAACAAGTGTAGTATTACCTGATAGTGTAACAACTGTTGGCAAGGATGTATTTAATTCTTGCCAAAAACTAACAAATGTAGTATTTGGTAGCAATGTAACAACTATTGGCGATCGTGTTTTTTTTGACTGCGATAGTTTAGAAAATGTAACAATTCCGGCAAGCGTAACTGATATTGGTGATTATCTGTTTGCTAGTTCTAATTTTGAAAGCGTAACAATCCAAGGTGGCGTTAAAGATCTTGGCGAGTATACGTTTGAGAGTTGTGAAAAGCTTTTAAGTGTAAATTTACCTGATAGTGTAACAAGTATAGGCTATGGTGCTTTTTACGATTGCAATAGCCTTACAGATGTAGTAATTAGTAATAATATAACCAGTATAGGCTCTTATGCTTTTTCCTATTGCAATAACTTAGCAAATATAACCATTCCGGCAAGTGTAACCAAGATGGGTTCCTATGTGTTTGCTCATTCCAATTTTCAAAGTATTGTGATTAGTGGCGGAGTTAAAACATTAGGTGATTTTGCGTTTTATTATTGCGATAGCCTTACAAGTGTAACTTTGCCGGATAATATAACCGATATAGGTGATGGTGCCTTTTCGTATTGTTATAGGTTAACAAACATCGAACTTCCTGATAGTGTAATAAATATTGGTGATAATGCATTTGATGAGTGTTATAATTTAACAAGTATAGATATTCCGGATAGCGTAAAAACTCTTGGATATAATATATTTTCAAGGTGCCATAGTTTAGCTAATATAACAATCGGAAATAACGTATCAAGCATAGGTGGATATGCATTTTCTTACTGTGAAAGCCTAACGAATATAACAATTCCTGCAAGTGTAACCGAAATGGGCTATAATGTGTTTGAAAATTCTGCCATTGAAAGTATAACGTTCGGGGAGGGCGTTAAGGTTATATGCGATAATGCTTTTGTAAATTGTCGTAGGTTAACAAGTATAGATATTCCTGATAGTGTTACTACTATAGGTGGAGAGGCGTTTCGTGGTTGTTATAACTTAACCGATATAAAATTGGGCAATGGTTTGCAAAGTATAGGTAACTCTGCATTTTATAATACCGGATATTATAATGATTCAAGTAATTGGGTTAATGGTGTTCTGTATATAGATAATTATCTAATTAAAGCAAGAACCGAGATTTTCGGAGATTATGTTATTAATAGTGGTACTTTGGCTATAAGTGATGGTGCTTTTAATTCGTGTTATAGATTAACAAGCATTGATATTCCTGAAGGTGTAACACATATAGGAAATAGTGCTTTTGGGCACTGTGATTCTCTTGTAAATATAAAAATACCCGCTAGTGTAGTTAGTATTGCAAATGATGCATTTGAGAGCGATAATTCTCTTGCAAATGTGTATATAACCGATTTGGGTGCATGGTGTAATA
Organism: Acutalibacteraceae bacterium; assembly: GCA_045534095.1. GTDB lineage: Bacteria > Bacillota > Clostridia > Oscillospirales > Acutalibacteraceae > UMGS1279. The sequence continues at coordinate 12,950 of JAZSJA010000046.1, forward strand.
TAAGTTTTGGTAACGAATATTCCAATCCTTTATTTTATAGTGAAAACTTGTATTTAAATAATAATCTTATAACCAATATGGTTATTCCTAACAATGTGGAATGTGTCAATGATTACGCATTTATAAGTTGTAATTCTCTGGAAAACGTAACTATTCCCGAAAGTGTAAAAAGAATTGGATACAAAGCTTTTGGCACTTGTAGTAGTTTAATTAATATAACCATCTCTGATAATGTAACCGATATAAGCGGATATGCATTTTATAATTGCGATAAATTAACAAGCGTAACAATTCCTGCAGGAGTAACCGACATAGGCACCGGATTATTTTCAGCTTGTGATATTCTTGCTGAGATAAATGTATCTGAAAATAATAAAAATTATTCTTCGGTTGATGGAGTATTGTTTAATAAGGATAAAACCGTTTTAATACGTTATCCAAGAGCTAAAAATAATACTGAATATATTGTGCCAAGCAGTGTAATCAGTATAGATGAATATGCTTTCGAAGATTGCGATGAATTAGTAAATGTAACTATTCAAAGCGGTGTTAAATACATAAAGGACTATGCGTTTGAAGACAGTAATTATTTAAAAAATATAACAATACCAAATGGCGTAATAAGTATAGGCGATTATGCATTTGCGAGCTGTGCGAATCTTACAAGCCCAACACTACCAAACAGTATAACAAGTATTGGTAATTATGCTTTTTCACAGTGTAACGGTTTTACAAGTGTATCACTTCCTGATAAAATAACAAGTATTGGTGATTATGCTTTTAGTGGTTGTGTTAATATTACAAGTATAGAAATCCCATATGGTGTAGTTACTATAGGTGATTATGCATTTTTCTCGTGTAAAGGGTTAACTGATGTTATTCTTCCCGGTAGTGTAACAACAATAGGTGAATATGCATTTTCTCACTGTGACAGTTTGGCTAATATAACTATTCCCTCCAGTGTAACCGATATGGGCGATTATATGTTTTATTCTTCGGAGTTTGAAGGTATAACCATTAAAGGCGGCGTGAAAATTTTAGGTGATTATGCCTTCTGTAATTGTGATAATATTACCCAAATAAGTATTCCCAACACCGTTACAAGTATAGGCAGATATGCTTTTTCTAGTTGTGATAGTCTAACAAGCATAACCATTCCGTCCAGTGTAACCGATATGGGAGATTATATGTTTGCTTCTTCACGTTTTGAAAGCTTTACCATTAGAGGCGGAGTTAAAACTTTAGGAAATTATGCGTTTAATTATTGTTATAATTTAACCAACGTAAGTATTCCTAACAGTGTAACAAGTATAGGCAAAGGGGCTTTTTACGATTGTGATGCACTGACTAATTTAACTCTCCCTGATGCCGTAACTTCTATTGGCGAATCTGCATTCGCCGATTGTGAGTCTCTTACCGATATAACCATTCCCAATGGTGTAAAAACTATAGATAAAAATACATTTTCTAATTGTGATAGCCTTACCAATATAACTATTCCGAACGGTGTAACCACAATAAACGAATCTGCATTTTCTTCTTGTGATTCTCTTGAGAGTGTGACTATTCCTGAAAGTATAACATATATTGGTAGTTATACCTTTGATGAATGTTATAATATAACAGATATTACCATAAAAAATGGTTTGATTATAACCATAGATAGTTGCGCGTTTGAAGATTGTAGTAATCTTATTAATGTGCATTATGACGGCACAAAATTGGATAAAGAAAAATTTTTAATAGAATATGGAAATGAATATTTAGTAAATGCGTTTTGGCATTATACACCTTGCGATGTTCACTATTTTATAAATGATTGTGATGAGGAATGCGAGTATTGCAATTATGTTCGCAGTGTTGAGCATTCGTATGAACACATTGAAACGGTTGAACTAACCTGTACAACAAACAGTTATGATCTTTATTGCTGTTCAGAATGCTTTAAGGAGTATCAGGATATTAAAGAATATGCTATCGGCCATAATTTTGATGGTGTTTCGTGCAGTGTTTGCGGAATTTTCATTGAATCCGATCACGATTATGCAGAAAATGAAGACAAAACTTGGGTAATAAACAAGCCATTGGCAAAAAGCATTTCTGTTACCTTCTCGTCAAAAACATATACCGAAAATAATTACGATTACATTTACATATATGATTATAATGATGATTTAATAGGCAAATATTGTGGTAGTGCTCTTGCCTTACAAACAATAACTGTACAGGGGAATATTTTTAAGATACGACTTACTTCTGATGGTTCTTCAAATGGATATGGTTTTTCTATTGATGAAGCACATTATGATCTTCGCGGAGATATTAATAGCGATGAAAGTGTCAATCTTAAAGATCTGGTTAAGCTTGCTAGATATACGGCTAATTGGGAGAATCTTACAGTTAATGAAACGGCACTAGATACTAATGGTGACGGCATTGTTGATTTACTAGATGTATCTTGTATTGCACAATTCCTTGCGGGATGGGATGTTGTTTTAAATTAGATAATAAATCGTGAATAATAAAAAATACGGAAAAGTTTTAAAAATAGCTTTTCCGTATTTTTAATTTATAGTGTTTTTTGCAATGAAATATGTTGATAATTGCATTTGCAATTTCA
>JAZSJA010000031.1:0-18021 GCA_045534095.1 Acutalibacteraceae bacterium
AAATCAGCCGTTACACAACCTTTGATAAAAAGAATTACTACTATCCCGATTTGCCCTGCGCTTATCAGATAACACAACTTAATCATCCGATCTGCACCAATGGTTGTGTAACACTCCAGACTTCATCAGGCAACCGTGATATCCGCATTAAACAGATTCACATGGAAGAAGATGCAGGCAAACCTGTCCACCAAGCAAAGTTTTCATTTGTAGACTTCAACCGAACCAGCGTTCCGCTTATCGAAATTGTAACTCAGCCTGATTTTCGCAGCGCTGAAGAAGTTTTAACCTATCTTAACAAACTTAAATCTATGTTCCGTTCAGGCGGTATATCGGAATGTGAAGAAGGCGCAATGCGTTGCGATGTAAACATTTCCGTTCGCGAAGAAGGCAGCGATAAATTTGGTGTTCGTACCGAAATCAAAAATATGAGTTCCTTAGAGGCTATTGAAAAGGCAATCCGTTATGAGGCTCAACGCCATATGGATGCCCTTGAGTTTGAAACCGAGGAGCTTGTTCAGGAAACCCGACGCTTTGATGACGTAAGCGGCAAAACCTTTGCAATGCGTAACAAGGAAACTGAGGCCGATTATCGTTACTTCCCTGATGCAAATATTATGCCGATTATTATTGATGACGAGTGGTTAGAGCAGATTAAATCTGCAAAACCTGTTGCCATTGATGAAAAGGCAGAGGGCTACAGAGAAGCAGGCATTTCTGAAAAAGAAATCGAAATGCTTATTGGCAACTACAAAATCAGTAAACTTTTAGATGACGTTGTGGCACTTGGTTGCAATCCTAAGGATAGTGCAGTTTGGATTCTTACCGACTGTGCAGGTATCTTGCGTAAGGATGGTAAAACCCTTAATGATTTAGAGGTAACTGCCCAGCAGTTATCTGCCATTATTAAAATGGTTGACAAGGGCGACATTAACCGTACCGCAGGTAGAAAAATACTTATTGCAGTTATCGAAAAGGGTGTAGATCCCGTTGAATATTGCAAGGCAGAGGGACTTGACCGCAAGGTAGATATGAGTGCTATTGAGGCAGTTATTGACGAGGTTATATCCGCCAATGAAGCCGCAGTTGCCGATTATAAGAGCGGTAAAGAAAAAGCATTACAGGCAATATTCGGTGCTTGTATGCGTCAGTTAAAGGGTGCAGGTGACCCCGCCGTTATTAAGGCAACCTTAGAGCAAAAGTTAAAATAATTTAAAAGGTAAAGGGCTGTTTTGTAATCATTAAAACAGCCCTTTTTTTAAAAAAGAAGGGAAGATATATAGTGCAATATTTATTAACGTTTTTAGAGGGAATTATGACCTTTATTTCGCCCTGCCTTTTGCCTATGCTCCCCATATATGTTTTGTATTTTGCGGGTGGTAGCGAGAAAAATACAAAAAAGATTGTAAAAAATGCTTTGGGCTTCATTTTAGGATTCACAATAATTTTTGTGCTTTTAGGCGCCCTTGCGGGAAGCTTTGGTAAATTTGTAGAGGATTATAGTACCGCCGTAAACATAGTAACGGGACTTATTGTTATATTTTTTGGTCTTAATTTTTTAGGAGTTTTAAAAATCAATATTTTTAAAGGTGAAAAAGCAGCTAAAACTGAAAATCTAGGATTTTTCTCATCAACTCTGTTTGGTATAGTGTTTTCAGTAGGCTGGACTCCTTGTGTGGGTGCTTTTTTAGGTACGGCGCTTATGACTGTAGCAAATGAGGGTAGCGTTTTAGAGGGAGTTATTATGCTGCTTCTTTATTCTTTGGGTCTTGGAATTCCATTTTTCATAAGTGCAATTCTTATTGATGAGTTAAAGGGACTCTTTAACGTTATAAAGAGAAATTATAAAATAATAAATATAGTAAGCGGTTCCTTGCTTATTGCTTTGGGACTACTTATGGCAACAGGCTTATTTGGTAGATTTTTATCTCTATTATCTTAAAACGGAGGTTAAAAAATTATGAAAAAGAAGGCAATTATTTGGGCGGTAATAGCCGTAGGCCTTGTAGGTATAATTGTTGGTGCTTCGGTTTTGTATAATAACCTTAGTAAGGAGCATAAGGCCAACAACGTAGTTGTGCTTTTGTCCTCAAAAGAAGAAACTGCAAATGATGAAATTGTTGATGAAACAACAAGCGAGGAAGAAACAACAAGCCAAAGTGACAAGGAAACAACTACAAGCAATCAATCAAGCGGTAAGGATAAAAATAGTAGCACAGATAAAAATAGCAGTGCCGACAAAAATAACAATCAATCTAAACCAAACAATAAGGTGGATACAAACAGCAAAGTAACAACCGGTAGCAAAGTGCAAATAAGTAGTGAGTCGGAAATCAGCAGCGAGGAAGAAACAAGCAGTGATGATACCTATGATAAGGTGTACTTCTTTGATTTTACCGTTGTAGATGCAAATGGTAAGGATGTTAAGCTTGCAGACTTTTTGGGCAAACCCATTGTGCTTAACTTCTGGACAAGCTGGTGTGGATACTGCAAGCAAGAGATGCCTGATTTTGAAAAGGCGGCAAAAGCATACCCTGACGTAAACTTTGTAATGGTAAATGCTACCTGCGATAAGAGAGAAACTGAGGCTAAAGCCAAAAAATATATAGAGGAAAACAATTTAGACCTGGATTTCTATTTTGATGTTTATAAGGATGCGGTAGAGGAATACGGAATAAGATCCTATCCAACCACCTATTTCCTTGACCCCAAAGGAAACGTTGTAAGTTATTCTGCAGGTTCACTAGATTATGATGGCCTTGTAGACTGCATAAAAATGGTTTTACCAGAGTAGAAAAATCAGACCTTAAAGGGTAACAAAAATATATAATTTTGTCACGGTGGAGAACCTCCACCGTGATTTTTTATGGGTCGTATGCAGAGAGAAGCGGCGGTATATATTGTTTGTTGTTTATTATTCTTTTTTTATAATTTTTGGTTACGTTTTTAACCTTGCCTGATAATGCAAGCACTCCAATTAAATTGGGAATAGCCATAAGTCCGTTTAAAATATCTGCAATAAGCCAAACGGTAGAAATGTGGGAAAGGGCGCCGGGAATTACCAAAAGTGTAAAAAAGAGTTTGTAAATCCAAATAATTTTTTCGCCAAAAAGGTATTCTGCCGCCTTAATTCCGTAAAATGACCACCCAATAACGGTAGAAAGAGCAAAAAGCAGGGTGAGAATTGATGTAAGCTCCCCTGCGAAGCTTCCAAGACTACTCTCAAAAGCCATACTTACAAGGGCAGCCCCTGTTTCTCCACTTTCAAAAGCATTTGAGGTGAGAATGGCAAGGGCGGTAAGACTGCAGCCTATAATGGTATCAAAAAATACCGTAAAAATTCCCCACATACCTTGAATGGCAGGTTCTTTAACCTCTGAACAGGCTCCCACAAGGGTGGAGGAGCCCAGCCCTGCTTCGTTTGAAAAAATCCCTCTGCGAAGCCCAATAAGGGCGGATTTTTTTATAATAAATCCTGAAAAGCCACCTATTGCAGAGTCAATTCCAAAAGCGTTTTTAAAAATCATACCAATTGCTAAGGGGAGATTTTTTCGATTTGCTATTATTACCGTCAAGGTTCCAAAAATATATAAAAAGGCCATTACAGGGACCAGTTTTTCGGTTATTCGGCAAATTCGTTTTACCCCTCCAAAAACGGCGTACCCAATAAAAAGGGCTAAAACAATTCCCACAAAATCTTTGGACAATTTAATCCCGCAAACACCGTAACTAAAAAGCTCCGATATGGTGTTAACCTGAATCATATTGCCCATTCCAAAGGAGGCGAGAAGGCAAAAAAATGCGAAAGCAAATGCCAGGGGAGAAGCCAGACTTTTAAGGCTTTTTTTAGAATTTAACCCCTCTTTTAAATAGTACATGGCACCCCCTTGATATTCTCCTTTGTTATTTTTCTTTCGGTAAAATAAGCCAAGAAGATTTTCAGAGTATGCCGTAGCCATTCCCAAAAACGCCGAAACCCACATCCAAAAAATTGCACCCGCACCCCCAATGGTCAGGGCGGTGGCAACGCCGGCAATATTGCCTGTACCTATTGTGGCGGCCAGAGTGGTGGATAAAACCTGAAGCTGCGATACGGATTTAACGTTTTTATTCTTGGATTTTTTAAAAAGCGAGCCCACCGTAGTTTTAAAGACGTGGCCAATATGCAAAAACTGAAAAAATCCCGTTTTAATAGTTAAAAAAACACCCGTTCCCAAAAACAAAAACACGGTTGGCGTACCCCAAACAAGGTTATCGCAAACCCATTTAAGAGCAGCGGTAAACGGCATAAAAAATCCCCCTTTAAAAAGCGTCTATAAATAATACGCTAATTTAAAAGGGGATAATACCTTTAATTAAAGTTATAGGGTTAAAACTATCTTTTAATATCTTCTATAATAGTATTTATATGTTCTAAGTGTTGAGCAGATAATTGCTTAAGATTTTCAAAGGTTTTAGATAACATTTCAGGGCATTCAATGTCGTTTTCAAAAAATTGAGCAGGTGTTATTTCAAAATATTCACAAATATAAAAGAATGTGCTCATAGAGGGAAGGGCGTTTCCATTTTCGATTTTATTTATATATGATTCAGATTGGCCAAGACTTAAACTCATATCTCTAGCCGAAACACCTTTTTGCATTCTAAGTTGAATTAAACGTTTTACAAACATATCTTCATACATAGAGTAATCACCTCGTATATAATTGTATCCTACACGATAGCAAAAAATACAGAATGATATTATCGATTTTTGTTGACATATGGAATTAAATTCTATAAAATTGTTAATGTAAAGAAAATGATTATTGAAGTTTGAGGGTGAGCGGTATTTTTGGGGAAGCTTGTTGTTTTATTGGTCATAGAAAAATAAATGAAAACGAAGAACTTAAAAATAATTTAAGAAATATTATTGAGAGGATGGTTATGTATAGAAGGGTAACGTATTTTCTTTTTGGTAGTAAAAGCCGTTTTAACGATCTGTGTTATGAGATAGTGACCGAAATAAAAGAAAAACACCCTCACATAAAGCGGATTTATGTGAGGGCAGAATATGCTGAGATAAGCGATGCATATAAACGATATTTATTGAATTTATATGAGGATACATATTATCCTCAAAAGATTATTGGGGCTGGAAAAGCAGTATATGTAGAACGAAACTTTGAAATGATAAAAAATAGCGATTTTTGTGTATTTTATTATAATTCAAAAGATATGCCAAATGTTCGTCCAAGTGGTACGAAAATAGCATTAGATTATGCTTTGAAACTAAAAAAAGAAGTTATTATGGTATGATTTTATGATATGCCGTAGGGAACGGGCTTGCTCGTTCCGCAAAAAATGCAAATTAGGACAGACGAGGTTTAGTCGTCCGCACAAAATCTATTCGGATAAAAATTATGCATTTTTCATTATGCATTATACATTTCAAAAGGGACGCCGTCTCCTGCAATTTTATTTTTTTGACAAACTATTCTGCATATATTGAAAATCCACATATTTATGGTATAATCTATTTGATAAATAAGAATTTGTCTAAGAGATGAGGTGATATAATGCTACAAATTATTGACAATTTATCCAAGCAACCCACTGTGTGCATTATTCTTTCAGTGATTATCTTTCTGTTTAGCTTTTTAACGAACTACTTGTTGCTGGATTCTTTACTGAAAATGCACAGAAGTAAATCTGCCGTTAAGAAGCTTAAAAAAGAATATACCTTTTTGCAAAGAATGCAGCTTATCCATTTCAAGGAGAATTGTCGCCATGCAATCAAATTCAACAGCAAAATGATAGTCTATCAAAAAATCTCATGGATATTTCTTGCATTATATCTAATTATTTCTCTGCTTTTTGCGTTCGGGTTGTTTTCCTCAAAGTTCATAGTGTGGCTCACTATTGGTCTTTTTCTGCTGTTTGATGTGCCTACTTTTGCAATCAATCGGCTTTTAGCAAGACCTATACTATTCGCACGATTTAAAGAATTTAGTTTTGAGAAGTACCACAATACCGAAAATCACGATAGTCTTCTTTAACAATATGAGAATAGCCAAATTCCAATTTACTCGAACAGTTAAAAATGCTATGAGGAAATTCCCCATAGCATTTTTTTGCATTATACATTTCAAAAAGGACGCCGTCTCCTGCAAATTTATTTCTTTGACATAAGACACACCGTCTCCACATGGGTCGAGTTAATAAGGTTAATGTCATCAGTTGACGGAAACATATCTACTCCGATTGTTGTAGGGAACTTATCCACATTCATAAAACTCAAACATCGATTCATACAGCTTTCGACATTGTTTTTCATCTCCATACGATAAACAATCATCTGCATAAGATAGCACATGAAAAGGTTCTTCCATTTTATCTATTGCATTAGGAAGTCTGTTCCATAATTCATACACCTTCTTACCAAACTCCGTAATTTCAATAGATGCATATATTTTTTTAAGTTCTTTCATTAGAAAGTTCCCGAACAATTCACAATTTAATGTGTATTCATTCATTATTGAATGAATATGTAACAAAGAATCTTTATACGCTCTATCATATAAATCTAAAAGTATTTCATCTGATGGATTCAATTCTAAAAGTTGTTCTAATTTTTCTCTATATATGTCATATTTTTCAAGTCCTAATCCACATAATATGGCACATACAAAAAGCTCTTCCATAAAATCCTCCATTTCTTAAAATGAATTCATTAACAAATTCATATTTGTCTCCTCGACAGCAGACATACTGTCTCAACATGTTCAGTGTGGGGGAACATATCCACCGGTTGGATTTTTGTCACTTTGTATCCCTTGCGAGTCAAAAACGATAAATCTCTGCTTTGGGTGTTGGGATTGCAGGAAATATACACTATTTTTTCGGGGGATAGTTTTATAAGGGAACGCAAAAATTCCAAAGAGGCACCGGCTCTTGGGGGATCCATTATAACAAGGTCAAACTTTTCGCCCATAGCGGCGGCTTCCGCCATAAAATTCCCTGCATCGGCTTCATAGAACTCAATATTTTCCACCTTGTTGATTTTAGCGTTTGTAAGGGCATCCTTTATCGAGTCGGGATTAAGCTCAACTCCAACTACCGATTTTGCTTGCTTGGATGCAATTATCCCTATTGTACCGGTGCCGCAGTAGGCATCAAGAAGTCGTTCCTTGCCTGAAAGCCCTGCAAATTCAATAGCCTTTTTATAAAGCACCTCGGTTTGAACGGGGTTGATTTGGTAAAATGCCTTTGGGGATATTCTAAAGGTGCAACCGCAAAGGGCATCCTCAATATAACCGTCGCCGTACAAAACAACGCTTTTTTTACCAAGCATAAGACCGTTATAGTTTTGGTTTATATTTTGAACTATGGTGGTAATTTCGGGGTGGCGATTTAATAAAGCACTAATGAATTTTGCTTTTGTTTTAAATTCCTCCACAGCGGTAACAAGCACAACCATAATCTGGCTTGTACTAAAGCCCCTTTTAACAAGCACATGCCGTAAAAAGCCTCTATTTGTCTCCATATTAAAGGGGCGAAGCTTAAAGCTTTTAAGTAGTTTTCTGATTGTTAAAATAATTTCATCGGCAAGAACATCCTCGGTCATACAACTATCCACCGCAGTTATGCTTTTTGTTGAGGACTGATAAACGCCCGAAATTATTTCACCATTTCGCTCCCCAAAAGCCGCTTGAACCTTGTTGCGATAGTGGTATGGATTTTCCATACCTATTATTTCATTCACATGACAGTATTTGCCAAGTAGCTTTATTGCCTTAACCTGCTTGAAGCTAAGTTGACGGTCGTAAGTCAGATTTTGAAGCTGACATCCGCCGCACTTTTTGCCATAAGGACAGTTAATATCTTTCATTATCGCCCCCCCTTTCTAATTTAAGGTAATACGATTATTTTTAAGCTCGCTATAAAGCATTTTTGCAATGTAGTGGGTATTAGCAGAGGCTTTTCCTTTGGAATTGCCCAAGACTGCAACTCCAAGTTTTAAGCGTTTGTTAAAAATAAGAGAACTGCGAAAGGTCCCAACACCTCCAACGTGCCAAAGCTGGTTGGATTTTTTGTATGTGTGCCAACCAAAGCACATAAGGTGATTGTTATTTTTAAGTTCAGATTCCTCGCAAAGGGTATGAGCGGAGGTTATATAGGGTTTGTCACTTTCGATTTGAAGTGTAATGTATTTTAAAATATCCTTAATATTGCTTATCATTCCACCGGCGGCAATATAAGGGTTATTTTTATTCCATACCCAAGGTGAAATGATTTTTTCACCCTTTACAGCGGGCGGGTTTCTTTTTTGCTCGTTTATAGTTGTAAAGGTTTCCGTAAGGCCTAAATCATTATTTATAAAATCTTCAAACAGGGTAGAAAAGGGAGTTTTTGTAACCTCTTCTGCTACCACGCCAAGAATTGCTGTGGCAAAATCGGAATACCCGTAACGTATTTTAGGTTTTATAAATCGACGCCGCTCAAGACTTTTTATAACCGTTTTAGAGGTGCATTTTTCGTAAGGATTCTTTTTGGCGTATCTATGCATTAAAAGTGATGGTAAGGTAACCTCTGAGGGTGTTAAATGGTGGTAGCCTGCGGTGTGTGTTAAAAGCTGATAAATGGTGGGATATTTGCCTTTTTTAAGGGGGAGATATTTATCTACACTTTGGTTAATATCAAGGATATTTTCTTCGTGAAGTTTTAAAATAAGATGAGCGGCTACTGTTTTGGTTATGGAGCCTATATCATAAAACAATTCATTTTCCTGGCTACCGCCAAATATGAAGCATTCACCGTTTTTATAAAGACCAATTGTTATTTTATTGTGTTTGGAAAGGGCTAGATATTTGCTTATTTTTTCATATGCCTTGGGTCGAAGTGAGTTCAAGGCTACAAAGGTAGGCTCCATTTTTATGCTCCTTTGTTATTAAAATATTTTTACTTAACAAATAATGCAACCGTTTCTACGTGGGCGGTACCGGGGAATAGGTCTACAGGCGAATATTCTTGCAAAATATATCTGTTTTCGCTTAGAATTTTGCTATCTCTTGCTAGTGTTGCGGGGTCGCAAGAAATATAAATAAGTTTTTTAGGGGCAAAATCATTTGCAATAATCTCAAGGAGTTTTTCATCACAACCCTTGCGGGGAGGGTCTACTATAACCACGTCCGGGGAGATGTTTCTGCCCTTTAGATTTTCAGCCGCTTTGGTGGCATCCCCTAAAATAAATTCGGTGTTTTCAAAGCCACCGTCCATAGCGTTTTGTTTTGCATTCTCAATAGCTGAAGGTACGATTTCCACGCCGATGAGATTTCGATTTTCTCTGCCGCACAAATTTAAAACGCTAAGACCAATGGTACCTATGCCGCAAAATAAATCCATAATAATTTTGTCGCCCTTTTCAACATAAGCGGCGGCTTTTTTGTATAAAACCTCGGCGGCGGAGCGGTTTACCTGATAAAAAGATGCGGCAGAAATTTTAACCTTAACGCCGCAAATTTCATCTGTTATGGTATTTTTTCCGTGAATCAGCACTGTTTTTTCGCCTAAAATTACGTTGGTATCATCTTTGTTCACGTTGAACTGAAGGCTGGTTAAACGTTCACCCAGCTTATCTTTTAAAAGATTTGTAAGGGAATCTGCGAAGGGTAGGGAGTTTGCGTTTATAACCACAACTATCATTAGTTCCCCTGTTTTTTCGCCGTATCTTAGAAGGACGTGCCTTAAAATTCCTTTGCCGGTAGTTTCATCATAGACTGTGAGATTATTTTGGTCTGCCCAGATTTTTATAAGCTTCATAGCCTTTTCAAAAATCGGAGGCTGAAGTAAACAGTTTTCGCTTTTAATAACTCTGTGGGAATGCTTGGCATAAAAGCCGTAAAAAATCCCATGCTCATCCATACCAATTGGGTATTGAGCCTTATTGCGGTAGGCGGTAAGGCTTGGGGATGCAGTGATTGGATTTGGTATAATATCAATGCCACCAATACGTTTCATAGCATCGTATACACCGTTTTCTTTTATCTCTAGTTCGTTTTCATATTTTATATGTCGGAATGAACACCCTCCACAACGTGAAAAAGCAGGGCAATCCACCTCTTGACGGCTTGCAGATGGGTGGATTATTTCGGTAAGCTTACCAACACAGTAGTTGCGTTTAACCTTTATGATATGTGCCTTTACGGTATCGCCAACGGCGGTTTGGTCCACAAAAACGGCAATACCCTCATATCGACCAATGCCTACACCCTGACCTGAAAGGGCGGTTATTTCTAAAATAATATTATCATTCTTTTTCATTTTTCTTCCTCAAATATAAAAATCTACCCTCTTAGAATACCATAAAAAAGAAAAATTTTCAAGTAATAAGAAATTTTATAATCCCTACCGATTTCAACATTTTTTGCAGCATATCGGCAGTATAATTATATTAGAATGAGGTTGGGGGTGAGGCGTTGATTGTTTATGCCGACGTGCTTATTGTACTTAATTTATTTGTGAATTTTTTTATTTTAAAGCTAACGTGCAGACTTTGTAAAGAAAATCGGACTTTTTTCAGGATTATTTCTGCCGCCTTTGTGGGGGCGATTTTTTCTCTTTACATATTTTTACCTCCTACGGGGTTGATTATCGAAACCATCTTTAGAATGGTTATTTCGGCACTTATTGTGCTGCTTGCCTTTGGATTTGATAGTATCAGGAGTATGATAAGACGAATAGCTGTGTTTTTTGCAACCTCCTTTTTGTATGCGGGGGTAATGATGGGCGTGTGGAGTGTTTTTAAGCCGGATAATCTTGCCATAAACAATGGTGTGGTGTATTTGAATATTTCTCCGCCTGTTTTAATAGTGGCTACCCTTGTGAGCTACTTGATATTATCGCTAATACGATTTTTCTCTCTAAAACAGGCTTATTCGGGGGAAAGATGTAAGCTTAAAATAAGCTGCAAGGATAAAAACGTAACCTTAACTGCCCTTGTTGATACAGGCCATTCCTTAACCGATGTTTTGACAGATAGGGATGTGATAATTGTCGAAAGGGATATAGCCATGTTCCTTGCGGATAAACTTCCCGATATAAATGAGTTCAGCGATGAGGAACTACCGCAGGGATTCAGACTTATTCCCTATTCGGTGGTAGGAGGTCACGGACTTCTTACCGCATTTATCCCCGATAAGGTGGAACTGTTAGAAAAGGGAAGCCAACGGGAAATTTATGGCACTATGTTAGGCGTAAGTGACGAACCCCTAGGTGAGGATTACAAAGGTATTGTAAGCCCTGTAACACTAGCAAAATAACATTATTAAAAATATTTTGAAAGGAAAATTTATTATGAATATATTGATTTTCGCTAAAAATTGCTTCAAAAAACTCCGTATAAGGTTAAGAGGTTATTCACCCGGACACTATATAAATGGGCCGGATATTTTACCGCCGCCCTTTACGGCAAGCGAGGAGGATGAACTCCTTTTAAGGCTTGACGAATCTCCCGAGGAGGTTAAAAATGAACTTATAACCCACAATTTAAGGTTAGTGGTTTACATAGCAAAAAAGTTTGATACTGCGGCAGGTGCAGGGTTGGAGGATTTAATATCCATTGGTACCATTGGCCTTATAAAGGCGGTTGGTTCCTTCCGTCCCGAAAAGGGGATAAAGCTTGCAACCTATGCCTCAAGATGCATCGAAAATGAGATTTTAATGTATTTTAGAAAAACAAGCAATCTAAAAGCAGAGGTGTCACTTGATGAGCCCCTTAATGTGGATTGGGATGGAAACGAGCTTCTACTCTCAGATATACTTGGAACCGAAAACGACGAAATCTCAAGAGGAATTGAAATTCAAAACGAGCATGATATTTTAAAAAATCTTGTGGCGGCACTTCCCCCAAGGGAACGTCAGATAATGGAAATGCGATTTGGAATGTTTGGGTATGAGGAGTATACACAAAAGCAAATTGCCGACTGTCTTGGAATATCACAATCTTATATATCTCGGTTGGAAAAAAGAATAATTGACAAATTAAAAAGAGCAATAGAAAAAGCTATTTAAATTACTTGAAATTGTTATAAAGGTGTGATAAAATGAAATAAAGAATCAACTCAAATGAGGGATTACTATGATTTTAGCCATTGATATAGGTAATACAAATATTACTCTTGGCGGATATGCTGATAATAAAATTCAGTTTATTTCGCGTCTTGCTACCGATTCCAGACGAACTGCTGACCAATATGCGGTGGAGCTTTATGATTTGGTGCGATTAGCAGGTTTTTCTGCAACCGACACCGAGGGCTCTGTAATAGCATCAGTTGTACCATCTGTAGGTTCTGCCATAGCAGATGCAGTTAAAAAGCTTACAGGGGTTACTCCCATTGTTTTAGGGCCGGGAGTTAAAACAGGTGTTAATATTAAAATTGACAATCCTGCACAGCTTGGTGCCGACCTTGCGGCAGGTGCGGCAGGTGCAATTGATAAATATTCTATGCCCGCAATTATTATTGATATGGGTACCGCTACAACCCTGAGTGTTATGGATAAAAACGGTGCTCTTATAGGTGGCGTTATTGCGGCAGGCATAGGCCTCACCTTAAACGCTCTTACGCAAAATACCGCCTTGCTTTCAGCGATTCCCATTGAGGCGCCAAAAAACACTATTGGCAAAAACACCGTTGAGTGTATGCAATCAGGTCTTGTTCTTGGTACAGCCGCTATGATAGATGGTATGGTAAGCCGTATTGAAAGCGAGCTTGGAAGCAAATGTACCGTTGTTGCAACAGGTGGCAGAGCAGGGCAGATTATTCCATACTGCAACACTAAAATGCAGTTAGATGATAACCTGCTTTTAGATGGACTTATAAAAATCTATTATAAGAATATATAACCCAAAAAGGGATTATATAAATAAAAAGAACTGTATCCAAAGGGAACAGTATCAGGAGGAATTTTATTATGTCAAACTTAACAAAAAGAAAGGTGCAAACCGAAAGGTTGGTTTTGGGCGCGGTACTTACTGCACTTGTAATTATTTTGCAGTTTATGGGTACCTTTATTAGATTTGGTACTTTCCAAATTTCGCTAGTGCTTATTCCAATTGTTATTGGAGCCGCAAAGTGCGGTGTGGCAGTAGGCGGTTGGCTTGGTTTTGTTTTTGGTGCGGTAGTGCTGCTTAATGGTGATGCAACTGCATTTATGCAAATAAGCGTTCCGGGCACTATAATCACAGTTCTGGCAAAGGGTGTTGCTTGTGGTCTTGCTGCCGGTCTTGTTTATAAGGGCTTAGAGAAATTTAATCGCTACGTTGCAGTAATTGCAGCCGCTATTGTTTGTCCCTTAGTTAATACAGGCGTATTTCTATTGGGATGTTTTGCATTTTTCTTTAAAGATATATCCGACTGGGGAGCTGCAGCCGGTTACGATAACGTTATAGCATATATGATATTGGTATTGGTTGGAGGCAACTTCTTATTTGAGTTGGCGTCTAATATGATTTTGAGTCCTGTAATCACAAGAGTACTTAATATAAAAAAGAAAAAAATAAAATAGAAAAAAATAAAATAGAAGTAGGATTTTTTATGCCGTTATTTACCCGAATGACTTTGGATGAAGCTTTTGAATTATTGCTTAACAGAAAAATTATTGCAGGTGAGTTTAAGCAGGCAAGTAGAAGAATCAATAAATTAAAAGAGGATGATTGGCGTCTTTGGTTTGGCAGATTTTTGCTTTCGGTTCGTTCGGATGCCGAAAACAACCGCTTTACCGAAGCCTATATGTGCCTTTTGGAAACAGAAAACTTAATAGAAACTTCAAACAACAAAAGTGACAAAGAAAAGTTTTTAAGTTTAATAAATAACGAATCGCTTTTTTTGGTTTTTAAGTTTTATTATGAGGCTACGGGAATACCTTCGGTAGCTTTGCTTCTCGCCCACTTTTATAAAAATGGATGGGGCGTTAAGGCGGATATCAATAAGGCTTACGAATTTGCAAAAGATGCTGCCAAAATGAGGAAAGATGAGCCAATTTACTTGCAGGCTCAGGAAAATTTAAATTCTATTTTATTACAGATTTCAAAATAAAGATACTTAAAAAATAAAATCGCAGTAGAGTTTTTAAAAAACTTCTATTGCGATTTTTTGTGGTTATTTAGGAGGGCAATTAAAAAAGCTCCTTATAAATCTCACTTTTTTTAAAGCCGGATTCCTTCGCCGCAAGTTTGGCGGCGTTGGAGGATGATTCTCCTTTTTCTTGTAGTTGTTTCGCAAGGGCAATGGCCTCGTCTAAGGTCATTTTTTCCTTTTCTTTAGGCTCGGCGCCCTTAACTATCATAACAAACTCCCCTTTAGGTGGGGTTGTTTCAAAATCTTTTAAAGCCTTTTCAAAGTTTGTGTGAATAACCGTTTCGTGAAGCTTTGTGAGTTCCTTGCAAAGAGCAATTTCTCTGTTTCCAAAGACATTTAGCATATCCCTCAGGGTGTTAATAAGCTTGTGGGGAGCCTCGTAAAAAATCAGGGTGTGGGTGTCATCCTTCAGCATCTCTAAATGTTCTTTTCTCTCCTGCTTAGCGGTGGATAGAAAACCTTCAAAGCTAAATCTTTTGCTTGGCATTCCCGATATGGCAAGAGCCGTTATAACCGCACTCGGTCCCGGGACGGAGGATACCGTAATTTCATTTTGGTGGGCCAGGCGGACTAAATCTTCGCCCGGGTCAGATATGGCGGGCATACCCGCATCGGTAACAAGGGCACAGTTTTCGCCTCCAATAAGGCGTTCTATTATTTGGCCCCCTCGTGAAATGTGATTGTGCTCGTGATAGCTTATCATTGGGGTGTTTATTTCGAATTTGTTAAGTAGCTTTAAGGTTACTCTTGTGTCCTCGGCGGCTATAAAATCCACCTCTTCTAAAATCTCCTTGGCTCTGGGAGAAAAATCTCCCAAATTGCCAATAGGAGTACCAACAATATATAAAATTCCTACCATATTTAGGCTCCTTTGTTTAAGTTCATTTAAGTTATAATATCATTTTTAGCAATTCAAGTCAAGAAAAGGCTTAGCCTATTTCACTTTTTATCCACTCCATTAACAGATTAACTATTTTTTGTTGTTGGAGTTCGGTTAGTTCAACTCCAAGGGGAACGTGATACCATTTGTTTAAACATCCTCTGCAACAACATGCACAGGCGTGTTGGGCTTTAAAGGTGGGATGCCCACTCATGGGAGTTTGCTTGCCGTCGTTTTTGGGGTAGGAATCTGCCAAGCGAGTTTTTACAAAATCCGCCGTGTGACGCCTGATGGTTTCGATTCCCTTTTGGTTTATATATTCTTTATCGGACGGGGAAAGCTTAAAGCTTGCTCTGAATTTAGATTTTTTAAGTTTTTCTAGTGCCTCTTTAATGGTTGCCATAGCTTAACCTCTGAAATAAAATATTATACTCTTGGGATCTATTTATCATTTGGGGTAGGGGTGTTTGATAAACCTAAAATATAGTCGGCAGAGGTTTTGTAGAATTTAGCGAGTTTTATTAAAGCCTCACTTGGAATATCCAAATAGCCACTCTCGTATCTGGAGTAGGTCGCCTGGCTAACGTTTAAAATTTCTGAAAGTTGTTTTTGACTCAAGTCTTTATCTTCTCTTAAATCGCGTATTCTTTTATACATAATAATCACCACAAATAATGATATCATATGCAAAAATTGCATATCGGCATTTATGCATTTTTTGCATAATCTTTTCACAATAACATAATATCACAAAATGGAAAATAAAATGGAAAAATTTATTGATACATCGAAAATTATATGGTATACTTTTTAGGTTAATAGAATAATAAGCTTTTAAAGTAGGAGAAGAATTATGCTTAAAAACAGATCACAATTGAGTGGTAGTTTAATGCTTTTGTTGGCCGCTTTTATATGGGGCTCTACTTTTGTAGCACAAACCGAGGCCAAAACCGAGCCCTTTACGTATATTGCTTGCCGAAATTATATTGGTTTTCTTGTGTTATTGCCCGTTATAGCCGTCATAGACGTTTTTTCGAAGAAAAAAGGGTTGTTACCTAAGGAGTTTAAAACCCTTTCTTTCTC
Source organism: Acutalibacteraceae bacterium (assembly GCA_045534095.1). Lineage (GTDB taxonomy): Bacteria > Bacillota > Clostridia > Oscillospirales > Acutalibacteraceae > UMGS1279. The sequence goes on from JAZSJA010000031.1 coordinate 16,081, forward strand.
TAAAAAAGAGATGATAGGTGGAGTTGTTTGCGGATGCATTTTGTTTACTGCCGCATCCCTTCAGCAGTACGGAATATTCCTTTATCCAAGCGATGGAGCTGCCGCGGGGAAATCAGGATTTATAACGGCACTTTACATAGTTTTGGTGCCGATTGCAGGGCTTTTTCTAAAGAAAAAAGCGGGACTTAACATTTGGGTAAGCGTATCTATAGCAACTGTAGGTATGTATCTGCTTTGCGTAAAAAATGGGTTTGAGGTTCACCCTGCCGATTTGATTTTACTGGTTTGTGCAATCGGATTTACAGCCCATATCTTAGTTATAGATAAATTTATTCCCTATGTGAACGGCGTAAAGCTTTCGGCATTACAATTTTTGGTAGCCGGAATATTAGGAACAATATTTATGTTTATTTTTGAGTCACCCAGCATTAGTGTAATAATAAGCGATGCGATTCCCATTTTATATGCCGGTTTGCTTTCAAGCGGCGTGGCATATACTTTACAGATAGTCGCACAAAAAAACACAAGTCCATCCGTTGCTTCGGTTATAATGAGCTTAGAGTCGGTATTTGCAGTTATTTCTGGTGCCGTTTTTGGCGAGATTATGCAAACAAAAGAGATAATTGGTTGCGTTTTAATGTTTATTGCAGTTATCTTAGCACAGTTTGAATTTAAATTATTTAAAAGAAAAACAGATGCGTAAATTGTAGTTTATTGGGATGAATATTATATAAAAATATATTTTAAAAGCGATAAAACCATCTGGGGTTTTATCGCTTTTTTGCTAATATAAAATTTATTTATTCTGTTCTTTTATATTTAAATGTTCTTTTAAAACTATATTTATATATTGAGAAAAAGAACGGTCATCTTGTTCGGCTAACTTTTTGATTTTTTCGATTACGTCCCAATCAAGGGTAATGCTTACTTTTTCCTTTATAGGCTTCATAATAATCCCACCTCATACGAAATTATACTACAAAACAAAAATAAATATTGCAAAGTAGGAATAAGTAGTATAAAATAGTATTGGAAAGGGGGCGTAAAATATGTTTGAATTTTTGGCAATGAAGGCATATGTGTGTGAATTTGCAAAAAAACTAACAAAAAACGAAAAAAGAATGTTAATGATTGAATATTCAAAAATTGATGAAGTGCCTAAAGAAATTAGAGATTTAATAAATATCAAAGTTTTGTTTGAAAAAAGTCCAATAAAACAAATTTATATAAATTGCGGAATAACAAGCAAAGATGAAATGATAGATAATTTTTTGCATATTTTATATTTGTATGTTAATTATGAACCGGTTTAAATTATTTAAAAGAAAAACAGATGCGTAAATTGTTATTTGAACGTATGAATGGTGAGTGTAATTTGTAGGGTATGGCGTTTACGACATACCGAAAAAGGTTTCGTACAAATTTGATTTTAATATTGATTTTTCCGCATAAATACCATATTTTATAAAATAATTGAATTTAATTTTCACGAAAAAACGGGGCGTCGAAAATCGCCGCCCCCTACAATCACGTACCAACATTTGCACGATAAACAACAATTTATCTCTCTAACAAAATTTTTATTCACAATTCAACAAACGTATTGCCACATTTATTTATATATGGTATAATTTACTTCAGTTATTAAATAATATTTTTAAAATGGTAAACGGAGGAATAATTTTGTTTGATATAAAACTTGCCACCCATTTGGCGGAGCTATCCAAAATAGAGTTCACCGATGAGGAACTTAAAAAAATCACCGCCGAAATGGATGAAATAATAACCCTTATGGACACAGTTTCGGATTTCGAAAATAACAAAAACGCTGTGGTGAATCCCGCCGTAAATCTTGATAATATAAGGAGCGACGTCCCTGCCCCCTCTCTCCCCCGTGATGAAGTTTTGAAAAACGCATCTCAAAAAGATGATAAGGCGTTT
>JAZSJA010000003.1:0-10534 GCA_045534095.1 Acutalibacteraceae bacterium
AATATGTTCGGCACCGGCTATCACGTGGATACCACCAAGAATTCCTATGAGGACATTTATTGGAAGAATCCTCCCGAGAAGTGGTACTACGTCAAGAACGGCGTTTCCTGGTGGGACGTCACCGATGGCGGTTACGATTACGTCTACGAAAATGACGTATTCCTGCCCGGTCATCAGTATCAGTGTGAGATCCACGTCGCCACCGACGACGGCTACGAGTTCGTCGACGATGTCTACGCTGAAGTTTGGCCCACCGCCACCATTAACGGCAACTCCGCCACCATCAAGCAGGAAGGCTCCGGATTGATGTGGGAGCAGGAGGTTTCCTACACCTTCACCTGTGAAGAGAACGTGGTGGACCGCATTATCGTGGACGGCATCACCGCTCCCAAGGCGGGGCAGGCACCCGATTATTCCCCCATTCTGGGCAACACCGACCTGTACACGCTGGATACTGACTACGGCCTGAACGGCAGCGGCATCTACTGGTACGATTGCGAGGGTCGACAGCTGGAGGCCGGCGAGGTCTTTGGCGATGCCGGTCCCTATCGTATGGCTATCAAGTTTGTCCCCGTCTACGAGAACGGCGCTCCTCTGTGCACCTTCGCCAACGACGTGGAAGTGATGATCAACGGCAAGTACGTCACTCCCTATGGCAACTGGGATGATATCGTGGTGGGCAGCGGCTTCGCGCAGGCATTCTACACCTTCCGCAATGCCTCTTCGGCACCGGAGCTTGGCGTAACGGTCAGCGGTACGGTCACCAGCTTTGGTGATGCTTCGGGGGATATCACGCTTCAACTTTGTGATTACCGCTCAGGCAGCGTTGTTTACCAGAGCGTTGTTAAGGGAAATACCGTTGATTATGCCATAAACGATGTTGCGCCCGGAGTATACACCTTGAAGGTTTCAAAAGCAAACCACGTCACCTGCGAGTATACCGTAGTCGTCGACATCGATGACGTTATCCAGGATGCCAAGATCCACCTCAAGGGCGATATTGATGGAAACGGCAAGGTTGATTTAAGTGACGTAACCATAATAGCCCGATATTTTGCAGGTTGGGAAGAAGACGTGAACCAAGCAGCCCTTGACCTAAACGGCGACGGTGCAATAAATCTTAAAGATTTAGTTTTACTTGCCCGCTTTGTAGCCGGCTGGGACGTGCAAATATTTTAAATAACCAAATAGTCAAAAAATAATTCTCCCCGATGTGTTACTTACATCGGGGAGAATTTTATGCACCACAATAAATTGTTATTTGAACGCCAAGCGTTCTTTTTATCCGAATAGGTTTTAATCATCGTCACAATCTCGTTTCGCGGCCGGAAAGATAGCGGTAAATTGTTGTTTATCGTGCAAATGTTGGTACGTGATTGTAGGGGGCGGCGATTTTCGACGCCCCGTTTATTTCTAACCTTTTCCGGTATGTCGTAAACGCCATACCCTACAAATTACACCCATCATTCCTACGTTCAAACCACAATTTATCGCACGTATGTTTTTTTACAGCCCCTTTTTTGTGGTTTAAATCAGAGGTCGTATATTCCTGATTCCAATAAAACTATTTCTCTGCCGTGACATTTACAGTAGGCATATACAGGCTCGTCGAAGGTCATATATTCGCTTGCCTCATATGTTTTTGTGTGAATTTTCCAAATTTGGTGGGAAGCACAGTTTGAAACAAAAAGCTCATCATTTTCAGCAAAAATTCCTGTGGGACTATTAAAACCGTTATCGTTATTTTTGCCGCCTACTCTAAGTTCCTCACGCATTGATGCAGGGTCTAATCTTATAAGGGCACTGTTTTCGGTGAAGGAAACCCAAATGTTTTTTCCATCGAAAACGGCATCGGCAGGAGCTTCTCCCTTATATTTAACAACACCTACCCATTTTGTAAAGCCGTCGGCATCTAAAACCTTTGCGCTGAAGTCCTCTTCAACCGCAAAAAGTTCTCCATCGGGTAGGGCACAGGTGCGGCAGGTAAGATGATTGGTAACCTGCATTTCGGCAGATTTATGGGACGCACCAAATTTAGCCAAGAGAAAAACACTATTTGTTATTCTTTGGATTTGACCTGTTTCAAGTGAAATCATACGGTATTCAACCGCAAACTTACCATCCTCGGTTATGTCGGTTAAAACTGCCGCAACAATTCCACTGGGGATGGGTAACATTTGTAAAACTTTACCTTCAAAAATACACTTCATCTTTATTCTCCGTTAAATAGTAATATCTAAATTATTGTATAACAGCTAGCAAAATAATTCAAGGGTTAATATAGTTTTTTGCTTTTTGTTTTTTGAATTTTTTGCAAATTAGCTTATAAATGGAAAAGCAAATTAAAATTCCAAAGGAAACACCGCTAAAATCCAATAATACGTCTGAAATCTGACCGCTTCGTCCCGGGACAAAAAGTTGATGGAATTCATCTGTAATGCTGTAAAAAAGACCGATTGATGCACTAATTGATATTTTAAGGATTAACCTTTTGATTTTTGTGTTTAAAAGGGCTCCCAGCAAAAAACTACCTAAGAGGGTGTAGCCTACGAAATGGGCGATTTTTCTTATGTGGTTTTTAACCCATAAAACACCGCCATCCCTTAAAATCCATTTAAAGGGTGAGAGTAAATTTTCAACTATGCTTCCAACCTCGTTGCTAAGTGCGGCGGAATATTCTGCTTTTTGAGAGGAAAAAAGAAATATTATGATCATGGTTATTATGCTTAAAAAAGCAAAAATACAAAACAAAGTTTGGTTTTTTCCGGTTTCCCCTATTTTAGAAAGAAGATTTGTTTTTAAAACGCGTTCGGAACTCATTTTATTTTTCCTTTTCAATAATTTTGTCTAAGGTTTCCATTGCCTTTTTTAAGTAGGGCTCATCAGCACCAAGGAAATAAGGGTTAGCGGCCTCTTCCTCGCTGAAATTTACCTCATAGTCCGGTGGGAGACCCTCGCCATCGAAGCCCTTTCCGCCTGCGGGTAAAAATTCGCCTATGGTAAAGCGAATGCAAGAGCCGTCGTCCAAGAAATAGGTGCGTTGAACAACACCCTTGCCGTAGGTATTGTTGCCAATAAGAGGAGATTTAGCCATATCTCTCAGATTCGCTGCAAAAAGCTCGGCGGCACTGGCGGTGTTTTCGTTTATGAGGACTGCCATTGGTAAATTGCATTTATCAGCATCAGATTTGGCCTCTTGGGAAACGTTTTTGGAACCATCTGCGTAAAGAACGGTTATAAGGTCGCATTTGCCTACCAAAAGGTCTAAAATTTCGCAAACCGAATCTACCGTTCCGCCACCATTATTACGAACGTCAAATATCAGTCCCTTTACCTTTTGTTCGGTTAAATATTTATAGGCTTTTTTAAACTGAGGAACGGTGTTGTTATTAAATGCAGTTATGGTTAGGTAGCCGTAATTATCTATAATTTCATAATAAACGCTTTGTTGTATAAAATCCTCATAATTTATGGTAACCTTTAAGGTTTTATCACCTCTTAAAAGGGTGAATTCTGCCTTTTCGCCAATTTCACGCTTCATAGTGTTCACACTTTTCTCAAGTCCCATTTCTTTAACCGATTTATTATCGATAGCAAGGATTTCATCCTTAGGTTTTATACCCGCTTTGTCGGCAGGGCTGTTTACATCTACTCGATATATAATCAGCGAGTTGGTTTGTGGATCAACTATTAGGGTGACACCCATTCCAACTCCGGTACCTTTCAGAGAATTTTCAACTAAATTAGTGTCCTCGGCATCTTTATAAAAACTATATTTATCGCCGATTGAATCCATATATGCAGTAGCCAAAGCATCCTCTAAAAGGGCATTATCAATTTCGCCCGAATAGTGTTTTCTAACAAGGGTGTTTATTTCGTCCAGTTTGGTTGAGGTGGTGGGGAGAAAATGTCTGTAGGCGAATATTGCGAAAACTCCACCTACTAAAAAGGCAAGCAAAATAGAAAGAAAGGTAACAAAATTCTCAAGTGCAGAATGGCCTTTGCGACCTTTTTTACAGGTGTCGGTGTCCGTGCTTTTATCCTCGGTTTCCCTCTCTTGGTTTTCCTCACCATCGATTTCATTGGAAAATCCAACTAGCTCTTGCTCGTTTGGTTTTTGTTTATCCATTTAAATCACTCTTTATAAAATAATTCAAAAATATGGGCGAATTTTCATCCGCCCATAAGAAATTTGTCAGTTATAATTTACGAGGCCTTACTGAAATAATTCATAGGGTCAACCCTGTCGCCATCTACACGAACCTCAAAATGCAAATGGTTTCCGGTTGAATTACCGGTGGAACCAACGTAGCCAAGGGTTTGCCCCGCCGTAACAGATTGTCCGCTGCTTACCGAGGGAGCTCTGCACATATGAGCGTAAACGGTGGCATATTGCTTACCGTTTTTGGTGCCGTGGTTAATTAAAACCCAGTTACCAAAGCTGCTGCTCCAACCCGCTATAAGAACTACGCCATCTGCTGCTGAAACAATGGGTTTACCATAAATTCCCGCACTGGCAATATCAATACCGCCGTGTAGCTTATAAATGCCCGATACAGGGTTTACTCGATATCCATAATACGAGGTTATGTTGTAATAACCGGGTACAGGCCAAAGGAAGGTTCCACCCGAAAACTCGGGATTTAAATTGGTGGATGAATCGGTTGTTCCGGATGAAGAACTGGACGAGGAGGTAGAATTAGCTGAATTTGATGATGACTTCGCCGCTTCAGCCTCGGCTTTAGCCTTAGCCTCGGATTCTGCCTTTGCTTTAGCTTCGGATTCCGCTTTAGCTTTTGCCGCCGCTGCCGCCAATGCCGCTTTAACCTCTTGGTCGAGCCTGTTTATTTCCGCCTCATAATCGTCATTTTCTGCCTCAAGGGCGGTTTGATTGCTGTTTATGGAGGCGATAACGCTATTTACCTCGGAATGTTGAACCTTGAGCTTGGCTTGTTCGCTGGCCAACACCTTTTTAGCTTCATTTTGTTTTTCCATTTTTCCATTTATGCTGATTTTGGAACGATTGATTTCGGCAATAGCGGTTGTGATTTCGTTTACGATTTTTTTATCGTGGGTAGATATTGTGCGTGAAACCTCCGATAGGGAGAGGTAATCTGAAAAGCTTTTGGCATCTAAAAGCACCAAAAGGTCATTGTTTGTGCTACCGCTCATATAAATTGAACGCATACGTTGACGGAACAAAAACTTAGCACCATCAATCTCGGCTTCCTTTGCTGCGATTTCATTTTCAAGTTCTGCAATCTCTGCCTTATAACTGTTTATTACATTGGTGCAAGCCGCAATTTTTTCCTGGGTAACTGCTATTTGTTCGTCTAATTTAAGTTTAAGAGCAACTTGTTTAGCTTTATCTTTTTTTAAGGCTTCAATTTCTTTTTCAATTTCGGCAGATTTTTTCTCCAGTTCACTTATTTCGCTTTGCATTTGAGATGGAGTAGAAGCCGAAACGGGGGTAAAAACCATAGAGATTAAAAGACTTGCGGTCAAAACAAAGGTAAGTGTGATCGCCAATAAGCCATGCTTAAACATATGTTGCTCCTTTCATAAATAAATATACAAATAAAGTGGTTTTGAAAATTAAACTAGGATGCTCGGTTGAAATAATTCATAGGATTAGTTCTGGAGCCGTTCACACGAACTTCAAAATGCAGATGGTTTCCGTAAGAACGACCGGTATTACCAACGTAGCCGATAACATCGCCGGCATTTACGTGTTGACCTGTACTTACACAGGGGGAATACTTCATATGGGCGCTAATGGTAACAAATTGATTTCCGCCGCTAACGCCATGATTTATCATAACCCAGTTACCAAAGCCGCCGGTGTTGTAGCCTGCAGAAAGAACAACGCCGTCTGCTGTGGCTATAATGGGTTTGCCCTCAATACCTGAGCTTGAAATATCTATACCGCCGTGGAGTCTGCCCCAACGCTGACCATAATAAGACGTTATGTTGTAATAACCGGGTACAGGCCATAAAAATCTACCGCTTGTAAATACGGGATTTTTACTACCGCCACCTCCTGAAGAGGGTTTGTTAGCGGCGGCAATGGCATCTTGAATTTCTTTTTCAAGTTTATCTATAGCGGCCTCATATTCTTTATTATCGGCCTCAAGCTCACCCTGATTTGCATTTATTGATGCAATGATACCGTTGATTTCGGCCTGTTGAGCTTTGAGTTTTTCTTGCTTTGCGGCAAGGGTCTTTTTGAGCTCGTTTTGAGCAGACATCTTTTCATTGATTGCTATTTTAGATTTATTGATTAAATTGATTGCCTCGGTTATTTGAGTTACAATCTTTTTATCGTGAGCCGATATGGTGCGGGAAACCTCTGAGAGGGAGAGATAATCAGAAAAACTTTCGGCATCTAAAAGCACCAAAAGGTCGTTGTTGGTGCTACCGCTCATATAGATTGAACGCATACGTTGACGGAACAAAAACTTGGTATCGTCAATTTCTGATTCTTTTGCGGCAACCTCGGCCTCAAGCTCTGCTATTTCGGATTTGTAGCTGTTTATAAGAGCGGTGCAAGCCGAAATTTCTGCTTGAGTGTTTGACATTTGTGCATTAAGACTATCTTTGATTTTTTGTTTTTCTGCCTTTTCGCTTTTGAGTTTTGCAATTTGGGATTCCAACTCTTTTGATTTTGCTTCAAGCTTTTCTATTTCAGAACGCATTTCTGAGGTAGAAGCCGCCGATGCGGGAACGGGAATAAAAACGCTCACACATAAAATAGAAGTCATAATCAAAAGGGAAATTGATTTTAAAATAAAACTTTTTTTCATAAATTCACCTTAGTAATACTTAATATGTCAGGGCGTTTAAATTGCTTTGAATTCGCTGCCTTCTTTTTTAAGGTATTTTCCTATCATAAAGGCACTACCTAAAGCACCGGCAACAATGCCTATAGCGGCAAAAATTCCAAATAGGAACAGGGCTTGTTCTCCAAAGGGGATGGAAAGCTTAAAGGAATCACTCATAGAGTCACCTGCTACACGATAGCAGAAATAGAGTATACCCTCAGAAAGTATTGCGGAAATAAGACCTAAAATAATACCCTCAATTACAAAGGGGAGGCGAATGAATGCGTCAGTAGCACCTACCGCCTTCATAATGCTTATTTCAAGCTTACGGTTATACATAGTAACGCGAATTGTATTGGAAACAATGACCAACGCAATGATGCCTAAAATACCGATTATCCAGAAGCAGATCATAGCAATACCGCCTTTAATATCGGAGATTTTTTTGGCAAGCTTAGCCTGAGAAACTACGGTGTGAACACCGGTGGTGTTTTCTATATCGGTTATAGTTTCATCAAAAAGATCCATATTTTTAAGGGTCACTCTGGCACCGTGGGACATTGGGTTGCCGCCCTCTTCGTCTAATATTTCAAAGGCGCCTGCTTTATCTGCAAGAACGGTTTCCTTTGCATTTTTAAGAGCATCATCTTTTGAAATGAATTCAGCATCTTTTACGTTGCCGATTTTTTTAAGCTCTTCTACAACAGCCTTGGCTTCCTCTTCGTTATGGATTAAGTAAGCATCCTCAGGGATAGCGGGTGTTTCCTCGGCAGAGCCATCCTCCAAGGCGGTATCGCTTGAGGTAGAGGATGTGTTGCTTGAAGAGGAGTAAGAAGATGAAGAGCTGCTGTTTGAACTGTCACTTTCTGTACTTTCGGTAGATGTAGTACCATCAGAAGTGGTTGGAAGCTGAGATGCGTTTTGATATATTACCGAGTTTTCATCGTTAAAATATACCATAACAACGTTTTGTTGCTCTAAATTGGTCATAGAAGCGTTAACGTTTTGTGTAAGTAAAATTGCAAAACCAATTAAAACCATACAAGCAACCAAAACACCGATTGAAGCGAAGGACATAAGTCGGTTTACCCAAACGTTACGAAAGCCTTCGCGTGTTAAATATCTTAAACTTTGAATTTTCATATGGTTCCCTCCGCATTATCGGCAACGATTTTGCCGTCTTCCAACATAATTACACGATGATGGAAATCACGTACTAAATTATGCTCGTGGGTAACCATTAAAACGGTGGTACCTGCTTTGTTTATTCGACTGAGCATTTCTACAATCTCGTAGGACATATTGGGGTCTACGTTACCTGTAGGTTCGTCGGCTATCAGAAGGGTGGGTTTATTTATAAGGGCACGTGCAAGGCCAACGCGTTGCTGCTCACCGCCTGAAAGTTCAGCGGGTTTAGAACGGGCCTTGTGGCCAAGACCAACCTGACTTAAAGCCTTTGCCACCTCACGGCGAATAACGTTGGGCTTTTCGCCAACAACGTGCATTGCAAATGCAACGTTATCAAAAACATCCATATTGGGAATAAGGCGGAAATCCTGGAAAACCATACCCATTGTGCGGCGAAGCATAGGGACCTTTTTGCGGGGTAGGGTTGTAAGATTGTAACCGTTTACAATAACCTCACCTGCGTTTGCCTTTTCTTCACGCATAATAAGTTTCATAAAGGTTGATTTACCTGCACCTGAGGCACCAACCACAAAAACAAATTCTCCGGGATGGATTTGTATGTTAACATCGTTGAGGGCGTGGGTTCCTGTTGCATAGGTCTTAGAAACGCCACGGAACTCAATTATGGGTTTAGTCTGAGGCTTTGGAGTCACAATGGGACTTTCTTCGGTTTTTTTGTTTTCGTCCATTGGTCCAAATGCGTTTTCGAACATTTGAGAGTCCATTTTTTTCTCCTTGAATATTTTATTTACAGTTTATTAACATTTTAACATCAAAGCACAAAATCCGAACCGTTATGGGTCGGATTTTATCTGCTGAAAATTTAAATTAGTATTTAATGGGATCAGATTTGAGATACTTTTTAACCATTAAAGCAATTTTAAATACGATTGCGTGGTCAAATTCGCGAAGATCCAATCCGGTAATCTTTTTGATTTTTTCCAAGCGGTAAACAAGGGTGTTACGGTGAACAAAAAGCTTTCTGGAGGTTTCAGAAACGTTAAGATTGTTTTCAAAGAAACGCTGAATGGTGAATAAGGTTTCTTGATCCAAGCTTTCAATAGAACCGCGTTTGAATACCTCTTTAAGGAAGGTTTCGCAAAGGGTGGTGGGAAGCTGATAGATAAGTCTTGCAATACCAAGGTTATCATAGCTAACTATATTTTTCTCAGTATCAAACACCTTGCCAACCTCAAGTGCCATCTGAGCCTCTTTAAAGGAGCGGGCAAGATCTTTAAGGTTATCAACGGTGGTACCGATACCAACAACTGCATGGGTGTAAAATTCACCCGAAAGGGTATCTACAATAGAGCGAGCGAGTTTTTCAAGATGCTTTGTTTCAATGTCAGGCTTGATTTCCTTAACAATGGCAATATCTGTTTCGCTGATGTTAATAACAAAATCCTTGGATTTGTCGGGGAAAAGATTTTGAATAACGTCGTAAACAGAAACGTCGTTATGGGTAATAATACGAATAAGAAGTACCACGCGAGAAACCTCACTGTTAAAGTGAAGCTCACGGGATTTAATGTAAATATCACCTTGAAGAATGTTATCTAAAATAACGTTTTTAATAAAGTTACCACGGTCATACTTTTCATCATAATAGTGCTTTATGTTAGAAAGAGCCACTGCCAAAACTGCACAGTATTTTGCAGCTTGGGGATCGTTACCTTCTACAAACAAGGTGTACTCGGGGTGTTGGGGAGTACCAAAAGGCTTGTAGGTAAAATGGCCGCTTACAAAAGCCTCATTACCGCTTATGATAGGGAAGGTTTCAAACTCTTGTGTTTCACCAATGCGAAGAAGCTCGCTACAAGCTATAATGGTGTAATTTTCATCCATAACACCTATAGTTCTGTCTATTGCATCTTTCATTTGGTGAACTACACCTTGAAACAATCTGTTTGACATTCGAAAACAACTCCTCTTTATATAAATCCTGTATTTGGTAAGAATGAATTTTGGGTTTGTAATTATGCATAAAACGCATAACAGTTGCCATATTTCCAAATACCCAAATTATTACTAGTCTATTGTACACTTTTTTTATCTATTTTGCAAGAGAAATATTCAAATTTCCAAAAAAAAGTTACAAAAGGGTTACAACCTCATTAAAAAATGGGAAAAACGGTCGAATTTCACCTGCAAAAAGCCAAAAAATGTAAATTACTTGACTTTTGTGATGAAAGGTAGTATTATCGTTAGGTAGTATTTTTAGAAAAATGCTTTATGTATGGAGGATTGTCCTTTATGATAGAGAAAAAAATTCTTTTAAAAACACTTGAAGACGTAAAAAAATTTGTTGACGTTATGGCAGAAAAAGCATACGATATAGAATTGCTCAGCGGGAAATACGTTGTTAACGCAAAGTCGGTAATGGGCGTTTTAAGTTTAGACCTTACACATCCCCTTACTATGGTCGCCAACGTGGATAATGATGAAGAATTGTCAGCAAGCGTTTTACCGTACGAAACTGCCGCAAAGGAAGTTATTAAAAATTAAATTTAGTTAAGAAATTAAAA
>JAZSJA010000007.1:0-3281 GCA_045534095.1 Acutalibacteraceae bacterium
AAATAAAATCTGCAATGAAAGTGATTTTTTCGCACTTTTATTGCAGATTTTATGTTTCTTTTATCCTTCGCTGACAATATTCTTTATCCAAATTCCTTTACTGATAAAAATGTAACCTAATAGGCATTTTATAAGGTTTAACAGATTATTTATAAGGAATATAGTCAAAATAGGAAGGGTGGTGTAGTGGCTTAAAATAAAGGCTACAACAACGCTTACGCACCAAACAAAAAAACTATCAAATATAATTGTAATTAGTGTTTTGCCACCGGAACGCAGGGTGAAATAGGCAGCATTTACATAAGACTCTATTGGCATTGTCAGGGCGGTTATCACCATAAATCCCGTAGCAATGCTTCTAACGTCCTCTGTTGTGTTATAGGCGTAAGGGATGTATTTTGCAACCAGTGCGTAGATTATGCCAATAACAAGGCTTACAAGCACTGAAAAGGTTATTGAATGACGTGCGGTATCTCGTACATCCTCAGTTTTACCTGAACCAAGTTGTTGTCCTATAAGAATGCCTATTGCCATTCCTACCGATAAAAATGCAACCGAAAATACGTTGTAAAAGGTTGTAGATATGTTTGTTGCTGCTACTACATTTAATCCTCTTATGGAATAACATTGGTTTATCATTGCCATACCTGCTCCCCAAAGGGATTCATTAAGCATAAGAGGGAGACCCTTTATTAAGATTTGACGGCAAAGCTTACCGGGGATGGTGAAGTGTCTATATATACCAACAATAAATTTGTTTTCCTTTTTATGAACGTGAGTCCAGACAACTACTACCAAAAACTCTGCAAAGCGTGATACAACGGTAGCTATGGCGGCACCTACAACACCGAGCTTTGGAGCTCCCAACTTACCAAAGATCAATACGTAGTTTAGTGACATATTAACAGCCACCGCCGAAATTCCCGCTACCATTGGTACTATGGTTTGACCCGTTTCGCGAAGCGTACTTGCGTAGCATTGGGCGATGGTGTAGGGGATAATTCCAATGAGCATAGTGAAAAGGTATTGCTTTGCGTACATCAGCGAAGCGGCGGCATCTTCTGCTTTACCTTCGCCCTTTAAATAGAAATTTATAAGGTTATCGCCGTAGAAAATAAATATTCCAACGCCAATAAGTGTTATAGTAAGGCAAAAAAGCAGTTTAAATCTTAGGGTGTGTTGTAATCCTTTGTGGTCGCCCTTGCCGTAGAATTGGGCACCAAATATTCCTGCGCCGGAAATAGCACCAAATACGCATAAATTAAAAACAAATATAAGCTGATTAGTAACAGATACGCCCGTCATTTGCAGGGTACCAACTCTGCCTATCATAATGTTATCCAACATATTAACAAAGTTGGTTATTCCGTTTTGAATCATTATAGGAATTACAAGAGCAATAAGACGTCTGTAAAAATCACGCGTGCCAAAAAATCTATTTAACATAACATACCTCAATAAAGTAAAACTTACGACTTATATCTTATCACAAACTGTAATTAAATTCAACATAAATCGCAGATAAAAAGAGTGTATATTGCCGTGTTTGTCTTTAATAGGTGATTCGAACAGAAGGTGGGGAGAGCATGCAATTTAATTGACTTCTAAGCGATTTAACAAAGGCAAGTGATAAATGCGAAAAAAAGAACCTTACAAGTGACTTTGTTAAGCCATTTGTAAGGTCTCGTAAATGGTCGGAGTAGCGTTATAGTAATCAAGCGAAAACCCGCATAAATACTAGGCTTTTCGCAGTCAAAAACAGTACATAGCTCTTGATTACTACGTGATTTACTATTAATTTGAATTATCAAGAAATCAATTCCTTAAAAATGTTACTCTTGAATTAGGTTGAATGCTGATATCAATTCATCGATATCTTGAAACCTTTTTTTCTTATCCGAAGAAAGTCCACGATTTACAAATTCCTTCAAAGAAGAATTTTCGATTTTTCCCGTATTAGTTCTGCCCGTCATTACAAAATATACAAGTCTGGTAATGGCGTAGGTTTCGTGAATAATACAGTATGTGTTAAAACCTTCTAATTGAAGTTCTGGATCATTAAAATATCCTTTATACTCTGTGTTTATAGAAGTTAAGTCGGTATTTGGGATTCTAACCAGACCAAAATCGGAAATTTTAATCACACGAACATCATCATAAAGTTTAAGCAAAACGTTTTTGGGGCAAATATCTCTATGTAATAAATCTTTAGAATGTATATACCTAAAAGCTCGTAATATCTGAGAAACAATTCCTTTTCTTTGTGAAAAAGTCAGTTTCCCGTTATTTTCGGATATATACTTATCAAGAGTGCAGTCCATATACTCCATAATGTATTCATTTGAACTATTATTGTATGAATAAACCTCAACAATGTATGGTGATTTAAGGGCTTTCATTTGCTCAAATTCACGCTTAAAACGTACAAGTTCCTTCTCGTTTAAATCTTTTTTCGCTCTTTTAACTACAAATAATTCATCATAGAAAGAATCTCTATATTTAAAAACTTGAGCATAAGATCCTTCGCCGATTAATTTTAGCTCATATGTCGGGGCATTTCTTTCCGGCACAGCAATACTGTTGGGCGTTATAGTCTGCCAACCATATACGGTACGCCCGGAAATGTGACTTTTTTCTACGATTTCATACCCGTCATGTTTTAGAAGTTCATTAAAGGTTTCTAAGAATTTTTTCCAAGGTTGGTGTTCATTCCTAACAACAGGATGAAACATTTCACAAAGGAATTTTAATAGTGTTTCATCATCACCATTTACAAGACCAAAACGATGATCAGTAAAGACCCAACCATCTTCCCAATCATCATTATTAACAGTGTGTTGCCAAATATCACCTTCTGCATCCTTAAATCTATTGTCTGTGGAAGGCATATCACTTAGATTATAAACTCTTGACAAAAAGTCGATTTCACTGAGACGTCCATGATAACACATCTGATAGTCAACTGGAACTTCCTCGGTATATGGAAGTTCATAGTGATTGACTTTAAGCGCTAGCTCTGTACCAGTAAATCCATTGCGGATAATATCAATGATGTCTCTGCGTGTTACTTCTGTAATTTTGTTCATATAAATTTTCACCTAAATATAAGTATTATTATCTTTTTTCTTTTCTGCAAATGGGGCAACCGCTTCCTTTGTTTCGATTGCTAATTGCCGCTTCCCATTCATGTCCGTAATTACACTTCCACCATACTTTTTTATTGCTACTGGGCATTACCTCCACAGGGGTTAATCCATTGTTTTTTTCATAATTCCATTCAT
>JAZSJA010000087.1:0-7122 GCA_045534095.1 Acutalibacteraceae bacterium
CAAGGCAAAAACGCAGTAAATCCTCACGGATTTACGAGTATTTTAACAAAGTGCAGCGAAAAATATGTCTCACAAAATCTGGTTTAAATTTAGATGCTTTGGCTAAAACAGAGGACCGCCCGCTTCAATGTCGTTTTTACGGCATTGACCCCACCCGAAAGGAACGGGCGTAATCAAATGCTAAAATATAATACCATAAACACACTTAAAAATCAAGTATTTTTTTTAAAAAATATATTTTTGGTAAAATCGTTAGTAAATAGATGTTTTTGCACTCGCTTTTGGTAGATGTGATGAGGAATTTTACATAACCCCTCTTTTTTCTTGCAATATATACACTTCAATGCTATAATATTACTTGAAATTTTTAATTTAATGGAGAGTACACAATGCTCAGATATGAAATTGGCAAAAATGATGCGGGAATGAGAATGGATAAGCTTATTCAAAAACTTATGCCTACCCTACCCAAATCACTTATGTACAAATATATAAGAATGAAAAAAATAAAGCTTAACGGCAAACGCACCGATATTGCTTTCAAACCTCAGATTGGTGACGTTATAGAGGCATACATACCCGATGAATTTGGTGCTAAGGTTGAACCTAAATACGACTTTTTATCGGCATCTGACAAGATTGACGTTGTTTACGAAGACGAAAATATTATTCTTGTTGATAAAAAGCAAGGGCTTTTGGTGCATCCCGACAAAAACGAATATCGCGACACCTTAATATCAAGAATTTGTCACTATTTGTATAAAAAGGGCGAATATAATCCTGCCGAGGAAAACAGTTTCTCCCCTGCCCTTGCCAACAGAATCGACCGTAATACAGGTGGAATAGTAATTGCGGCAAAAAATGCTGCGGCACTTAAAATTCTTTGTGATAAAATTAAAACACGCGAACTTGACAAACGTTACCTTGCCATAGTTCACGGAAGATTAAAACAAAAAGAGGGCTTACTTGAAGGGTATCTTTTTAAAGATGAATCAAAAAATCAAGTATTTTTAGAAAAGAAAAAAACCGACAGTAACAAAACCGTAAAAACAAAATATAAGGTGTTGTCTGAAAGGGATAATTTATCACTGGTTGAGGTTGAACTCATTACAGGAAGAACCCACCAAATAAGAGCACACTTTGCCTCTATTGGTCATCCCCTACTTGGTGACGGAAAGTATGGCAAATTAAAGGAAGACAAAAGACTAGGCTTTTCAAAACAAGCACTTTATTCTTACAAGCTTACCTTTGAATTCACAGAAGATGCAGGTATTTTAAATTATCTTAACAATAAAACGTTTAGTGTTAATTCAGTATGGTTTGCCGAGCAGCTTTTTGGATACAATAAGGAGAAATAAAATGAGTCCTATTCTTGGAGGCGTTTTAATGGGCGTTGGTATATTCGCCTCGGTTTTAACAACCACTTTGCTTTTGAAATACAGGGGTACCACTACAGGTAGAATTCTACAATTTTTAGAATTTTTATTTAAACGCATAAAAAAGTAAAAAAGCTTTATATTTAACAAAAAATTATAAAAGGCATATTGTGTTGTTTTTTCCTAACACAATCTGCCTTTTTGATTTACTTTTTAATCACGTTTTTTTCAAGAATTTCTTCATTACTGTTAGTAAAGGTAACTTCTATTTCATTTTCTTTAAACTCAAAGCCTGTGCCGGTAATTACGTCTGCCTTCTTACCAGCGGCCACTACAAGGGTGCAAGGCTGACCAAAATTATCCCTTTCGTGACCAATGGGGCGTATTTCATTTATATGGGTATGACCACACATCATAAGATCGGGCTTAATATTTTCTTTAATCAGTTTTGCCCAAAGAGCGTACGTATCTTCCTCAATATCAAAGGGTTCTTCGTGCTTTTCGGTAAAAGGCACGTGGGAAATTACAAGTCTTGTTTTAACACCGGGGGCTAAATACTCGGTGTTTTTATTTTCTATAATCTGTTTAATCCACTCGGTTTGCTCTAATCTAAAAGGATGACAAGCAATGGTAAAGCCGTATTCCGACCTATGATCTGCCTTATCCTCACCGCAATCGGGCAATATGCCCCAAACGCTACCAAGACGGAAGGTGTAGTAGGTTTTGCCTTGGAAACTTGGAGTATAATCAGCAAATCTTTCGGCGAAGTTTCCACGCAAATCGTGGTTTCCCCTTGAAAATACAGTGGGCAGGTTTCCACCTGTTATATTAGAGCAAATTTGATAAATGTTATCAAATTTTTCAGGGTCACCGCTGTGGTCAATAATATCTCCATTTAAAATAAGAAAATCTATTTTACCAAAGGTTTTTGCGGCAATGGTAGGAGGATCAATATGGCCATGAGTATCAGAAAGATGGTAGCATCTTATATTATTTTCGGATACGGGATAAAATTTAAAGGTTTTCTCCCATAGATCTTCAGTTTCGGTAAAATATGGTTTACGTTCAATGAGCGGACGAACACAAACGGTATACTCCCCCGCTTTATCAAGTTCCTCCATTGGTACCGTTACTCTGTGAAGGGGGGAAAGAGAACGCAGTATACCATTAGAATGGTCGTAATAACATTTATCACCTATTTTAACAAAGAAAAGACTTTCCCTTATTACACTAACCATAATTTGATAGGTATTATGTACCGCAAAAACTGCGGGTGACGTTTTAAGCATAATTATATTCCTCCTAAAAGTTTAACGGCATTTTCACTTAAAATTTTAATTTTGTCTTCTTTTAAAATAGGTAAGCTATTTATTGCCTCAAGACTAAGTTTTTGGTCGGTCCACGGACTATCGGTACCAAATAAAATCCTATCACTACCAAAATCATTAACTAACTGCAAAAATTCTTCTTCGTTTAGCAAATCTAAAAAATCATCAGAATAACTATTATCCAAAGGAGTAATTTTACCCAATGAAAAGGATGTATCAAGCATAACCGAAGTGGGTGCAAGATACTCTGCAACCTCTACCCAATTTTTCCATCCACCCATATGGGCTAGTACAATTTTAATATCGCCTATCTGTTTTAAGGCGTTAGCTATCATTTTAGGCGAGCAACGCACCTCTCCCGGAAAACCAATATCATCTCCCGAATGCATTAAAACTATAATCCCAAGTTCAGCGGCTTTATTTAAAATCTTTAAATATCTAGGGTCATCAATATCCACACCCTGATAAACAGGATGAATTTTTATTCCCTTTATTCCGTTTTGGGAAAGCCGCTTCAACTCCTCCTCCCAATCAGGTGCATCAGGATGCATTGCACCAAAATAAATAAGATTATCCCTACCATTATTTTTAATTGAAGTGGTATTCATTGAATGAAGTTTTAAGGGATTTGTTGCAACGGGCAATACAACCGAATAATCTATACCTGCCTTTTGCATAGAATTTTCAAGACCTAAGACGGTGCCATCGGTAAAATACGGTATGTGTCCGTCTGTAGACAGTTTTTTCAAAGCAATTTCTGCGATATTATCAGGAAAGGTATGAGTATGAAAATCTATGATCATTTTTTAACCTCTGCGTTTTTTAATAGCATTTGCAGTTTTGATTTGTTTATTCAACGCAAACCTTTACAACTACCTTTAATACCTCGCTTGCCTCCTTCACCGCTTTACCTGGAAGGTGTAAATCGCTGGGATAAAGAACCATAAAATCCCCATCTTTTAGAACTAAAGGCTGGGTTTCGCATTCATAGTGCCAAACATCCTTTTCCTCTTTAGCATCAACAAGTTTCTTTTCTGCTTGAATAGGTGCAACAGCAATAATTTCCTCGCCCTTTACAATATACTGAATATCAATATACTTTTTATGTGCTTCGGCAACGGTTTTATCAGGGTTGGTATCATACTTTTGTACCATATAATAAATCTTATCGCCATCGAGCTGATATTTACCTATATCAATCTTGGAAAAATCGGTTTTAGCAATAAACTCTAACGCAGTATAAACTCTGCCTAAATCCTTGTAGTTGTTAATGTTTTCGATTCTGTCAAAAATCATAATATCACCTTTTTAATTTATTTTTTTAAGCACAAATGCTGAGCGACTTGGAATATAACAATTAAATCCAAGCCAACCATGTGGAGTTGCTTCAGCCTTGTATTTATGTCTGGTATCCACCCTTGAAAAACCACCAAATTTACCATCATCAGATGATAAAACCACCTTATAAAGCCCCTCCTCACCCACAGGGATAAAATATCCGTCAAAGGATTTTTGGGGATTAAAGTTAAACACAAAGGTATAATCTCCCTTTGAAAAGATTAAAATTTTATCATCATTATGCATCCAACGATTTATTGATGGAACTTCAAGTAAATTTTTTTCTTTAAGGAGTTTTATCATAGCTTTATCAAAATCGCCAAGTTCCCTATATCGTAAATTTTCATCATCTACCAAGCTCCATTGCCTGCGACAATAATGGTAACTCCAATTATTACCCTCGCGTGGAAAATCAATCCACTCGGGATGCCCAAACTCATTACCTATAAAATTAAGATATCCCTCGCCCGCCAAAGAAGCGGTTAAAAGGCGAATCATTTTATGAAGTGCAATACCTCGATCGACTATTGGATTTTCGCCAAACTTTTGCATACCGTAATACATCTCGGCATCACACAGTCTGAACATTATGGTTTTATCACCAACAAGGGCTTGATCGTGAGATTCTGCATAACCTATATTTTTTTCACCGGGACGTCTGCTATTGAGTTCGTACCATAGTTTTAAGATATCCCAATTTTCATCCTCGCACTCTTTAATGGTTTTGATCCATAAATCGGGAACACCCATGGAAAGTCGATAATCAAAACCTATTCCGCCTGATGTAATTGGAATGCACATTCCCGGCATACCCGACATATCCTCAGCCACCGTGATGGCATTAGGATTAATTTTATGTATAAGCTCATTTGCCAATTGTAAATACACAACGGCTTCCACATCTGTATTAAGAGAAAAATACATATCATAACCCGTAAAAGCAGAACCCAAGCCATGATCGTGGTAGAGCATTGAGGTTACGCCATCAAAACGAAATCCATCAAAATGGAAGACCTTCATCCAATATTTTAAATTAGAAAGTAAAAAGTGCAAAACTTCATTTTTCCCATAATTAAAAAGCTTTGTACCCCAAGCTGAATGGTCACCTTTCCCGCCCTCATGGAAGAACTGATAAACCGTTCCATCAAATTCATTAAGACCCTCATTAGTATTTTTAATAGCGTGAGAGTGAACAATATCCAAAAGAACAGAAATACCCATTTTGTGTGCGGTGTTAATAAGTTTTTTAAGTTCTTTGCTGGTTCCATATCTTGAAGATGGGGCAAAAAAGTTTGAAACCTGATAACCAAAGGAGCCGTAATAGGGGTGCTCCATAATCGCCATAATCTGTATGGTATTATATCCCGCTTTTTTTATTCTTGGTAGAACGTTTTTTCTAAACTCGTTATAGGTGCTAACCTTACCCTCTTCCCCCGACATACCAATGTGGCATTCATAAATGAAGGGTGTTTTTTCAGGTATAAAATCCGCATCTGTCCAAGGGAAATCGGCTAAAGTGTTTTCAATTTCGGCACACCAAGCATATGTAACGGAATCTTGCACTACCCTAGTTGCGTAGGTAGGAATTCTTCTAAGAATTTCACCATTGTGCACTACAATCGCCTGTATTTTTTGACCTACTTCAAGTGCGTTTTTACCTTCCAAATAAATCTCAAAAACGCCATTTCCGATAGACGTCATTGGATGGCTTTCAGTATTCCAATTATTAAAATCTCCGGATAAAAACATTTTCTCGGCGGCGGGTGCCCATTCGCGGTAAACCCATCCATCATCCATTTGATGAATGCCAAAATATTCGTATCCCGACGCAAACGCTACAATATCCTCGCCTCTTAAAAGTTCCTTTTTTTTAGCATTAAAAAGCTTATCTCTTAACTCTAAATCCTTTTTAAAGGGTACTAAATAAGGATCAGTTTTCAAAATATCACTTATTTTAGTAGGCAACAATACTCCCCTCCTTTGAAAACCTTTCAAATTTTACAGTATTATTATACCAAATCTCAATAACAAAAAGCAACACAAAATATAAAGTTTATTAAATTTTTTACGATATTTTCTTCGACAGTTTTTTACTTGACTAACCTTATAAATTGTGGTATACTATTTGTCCACATAGGAGGTGAATGTCGGTGGAGCAAACAAAAACAATTTCAACAAACAAAAAGGCTTTTCACGATTATTTTGTGATTGAAAGCTTTGAGGCCGGCATTGAACTATGCGGTACAGAGGTAAAGTCCCTTCGTAAAGGTGGCGTAAATTTAAAGGATGCTTGGTGTAGCATTGACGACGGCGAAATTTGGATAAAGGGTATGCATATTTCCCCATACGAGCAGGGAAATATATTTAATAAAGATCCTTTAAGGGTTCGCAAACTCTTAATGCACAAAAGGGAAATTATGCGTCTTTTAGGTCAACTTAAACAACAAGGCTTAACCCTCATTCCCCTTTCGATTTACTTTAAGGGTTCACTTGTTAAGGTTCAGGTTGGGCTTTGCAAGGGTAAAAAACTTTATGATAAACGTGAAGATATGGCTAAAAGGGATGCCAAACGCGATATTGAACGCAATTTAAAAGAGCAAAACAGATAACCTTTTTATATCACAATCAATTTTTATTACTTCTTACCTCTTAACTTTTACCTATTACTTCAAATATGGGGGCGTAAAGGCTTCGACAGGGATTATGAAGTACGGTAAGCGGGTAGTGGCGCGGACACACTTTAAAATCCGTAACTTAAAAAATAAACGACAACAATAAAGTTGCCTACGCAGCCTAATTAGGCTGCCGTCCGACCTCAGAGCACCGCGGCTGAGCTAGGGCGTCGAATTAGCGGTGAACGTGAATAGCGGCACTCCCCTGCCGTTATCATGACCTTAGGGGATACCGAAGCATTGGGTTTGACGATTGACCTGATGCCAAGGGAATTTTAATAATCGTCTGCACCCGGAGAAAGCTGTATGAATTGGTTTTTGGACGCGGGTTCGATTCCCGCCGCCTCCACCAAACAAGTCGGATCGTAGCCATGTCGTTCTGTGAGCCAAGGAGTTGTCCTAATATGT
>JAZSJA010000066.1:0-20193 GCA_045534095.1 Acutalibacteraceae bacterium
TGATTTTAATATTGATTTTTCCGCATAAATACCATATTTTATAAAATAATTGAATTTAATTTTCACGAAAAAACGGGGCGTCGAAAATCGCCGCCCCCTACAATTACGTACCAACATTCGCACGATAAACTACAATTTATCCCACGTATGTTTTTTACAGCCCCTTTTTGTTTTACAAAGCAGAAAAGAATGAAAGGAGATATTTGCAACTTATTTTAATTCTGTTAGCGTTAGGCGTAAGAAAGAGAGATATCTTTTGTCTATTTAAGGTATAAAAGGCGGGTGTTTATCAGCTTTTATATGCACAATGTAGATTTTGGATTAAAGGCATTGAATGGTGGCGAAAAAAGTAGTAAAATATATAAGATATTTTGTTAGACCCTTTTTTGTAGCTTAATCTGACATATTTAAAAGGAGTATAAAAATGAAAAATCTTTTAAATTCCATTATCAAGTACAAGTTTTATGCAACTGCAGTAGTGGCTCTTTTGGTTTGTCTTTGCATCGTTATTGCAGTAGCCACACCGGATGAGGAAGAAAACAAATCTGTTACTGCTGAAACCACCACTTCCGCACCGGTTACATCAAACGTTACCTCTAAGGTTGTTTCTGAGATGGCTTCAGATGAGGAGGTTTCTTCCCTTTCCAGCGAAGAAGCATCTTCGGTTTTAGATGAGGAAGCTTCAAGCTCAAGTGAAAACTCAAGTTCAAAATCATCTAAAGAATCATCTTCCTCTAAAAAGGAAACATCTTCTAAAAAGCAGAATTCTTCTAAACCTACTACCAACGTGACAGGTGGTTACAAATACAACTCTAATCTTGATATTGAAGATAATGTTTTTATGGATTCTCTTATTTACACCGGTTATAATATGAAAAAACATCGTGCCGATGGTAAAATGTGGGAGTACATTTTGGCAAAATATAAAAGAGGTTATGGTTGGCTCTCAAACATAACCTATGCAGGTGGCTCAAGCGGTTTAGAAACCAAAAACGGCAAGCCCGACATTAAAGCCTTTGAAAGAGGCGGATTTGTTTGTGCTTCCTTTGCAACTTACGTTTATTTTAACTATTTGCCAAACGTAGCGGGAATCGACACCTCCTCTCTGCCTCGTCCCGAAAACACAAGACTTGCCGACAGTTGGTATAAAGCGGCTTTAAAATGGATTGATAAGGGTTATTCTCGTTCCATTGATTTTACCGCTTCTGTTGATCCCTCAACAAGATACATAAAATTCAAGCCTAAAGAAGAAATACCCATAGGTTCAATAATTATTTTCCGTCCTTACGATTCAAGAAATTCTAAAAACAAGGTCGGCTCCCACGTGGTAGTCTATGCCGGTTATAAAAACGGCAACCATTGGGTGTATCACGTTGGCACCAAAAATGGCCCTGAAATGTGTGCGGTAGAGCGTATGCTTTACGGACCTGAGGCACAGTGGCCAATGTTGGTTGCCACCACACCATCAAACATACGTATGGCGGCAATGGTTGAGGTGGAACTAAAGGATGATAGTGGTAACCCAATGGCAGGTGTTGAGTTTTCTTTAAAAAGCAAAGAAAACGGCAAAACAATAAAGCTTGGTAAAACCGATAAAAATGGAAAGGTTACCAAAGAGTGCCTGAATTACGGCAAATATACCCTTATTCAAAGTTCTGTGCCTAAGGGATATACTGCTAAATCTACTAAAACCGAGATTACTCTTACAACCAAAAATAATAGTTCAAATAGGGTGAAGATTACAAATACTAAAAACAAACCAATAGTAGTCTCCGTCCCACAAGCCTCCTCAAAGGTATCTTCGGCTTCAAGCGAGGTTGTCCCTTCTGAGGTTTCATCTACCCAGTCAGAAATCGCAGCAAACAACCCTCAATAACATAAAATTTATAGCCTGTTTTTGCTTTTAAGCGAGAACAGGCTTTATATTTTAAAATGTTCTTGAAAAATGTGTTGTTTTATGTTACCATTACTTAAACGGGGTGAAGTTATGGAAATTAAAATAAACCTTAAAGAAAATTATGACGTTATTGTAGTTGGAGGCGGTGTTGCAGGTGTTGCAGCCGCAGTTGCTTCCTCACGTAACGGTGCCAAAACCCTTCTTATGGAAAAAACCGTTACCTTGGGCGGACTTGGAACCCAGGGCCTTATAAGTTGGTATGAGCCCCTTTGTAACGGCGAGGGTAAGCAGCTTATTTCAGGTATCCCTGAGGAGCTTATAAAGCTCTGCGTAAAATACGGATTTGAAAATATGCCCAAAAAATGGGGTGGCGAGGGTGTTTGCCCCCTAGATGATAAGCGTTACGTTACAAGATATTCTCCATACGTTTTTGCATTGGGTCTTATTGAGTATTTAGAGGAAAATAAGGTGGATATAATTCTGGATACCCTTGCTACATATCCCAAAATGGAAAACAACCTTTGTGTAGGAATTGAGGTTGAAACGGTGGCGGGTAGGGAGTATTACCCTGCAAAGATGGTTGTAGATGCCACAGGTACTGCGGTTGTATGTGAACGTGCGGGAATTCCCACCGAGGTTGGCGAAAATTATCTTTCCTACGTAACCCACGAAATGAATATAAATAATGCAACTCAACTTGCAAAAACGGGTGATTTTTGTGCCGCCAGAAAGTGGAACGGTGCAGGCAGTAATCTTGCGGGAGTGGGGCAACCTGAGGGAATGAAAACCCTTCACGGCGTAACCGCAGAGGACGTCACTTTTTATATGACTACGGGCGGAAAAATGGTTTTGGAGCGTATAAAAAAGCAGGATAAAAACACCTTCGATATTTTATCGGTTCCTACAATGCCACAGTACCGAAAAATCCGCAGAATCATAGGCGATAGCGAATTTTTAGGAACTGAGGATAATCTGGTGCCCGAAAATTCCGTTGGTTCATTTGGCGATTTTAGAAAACCCGGCAGAAAATTCCATCTTCCTTACACAACCTTGTTTAACAGTGAGGTTCCAAATGTTTTTGCCGCAGGCAGAATTATAAGTGCAAAGGATGAGGGATGGGAGATAACCCGTGTTATTCCTGTAGCTGCAATGAGCGGAGAGGCAGCAGGTACAGCGGCGGCTCTTTGCGTAAAGAACAATATAACCGCCCCCCAAATGAACATAGCAGAGCTTCAGGCCACTTTAAAAAATGCAGGGGTTTTGTTTGAATAAAATAATAATAAATAAATAGAAAAAGTGCCGAACGATTAAATCGCTCGGCACTTTCTCTGCAATTTTAAAGGATTTTTTATTCCACATCCGCTTTTTGCAGATATAAAATACCTAAAGTGTTTCTTCCGCAGTGAACAGAAACTGTTGCACCTGCTCGTGTAATGTGAAGCTCTTTGGGATTTGCTTTCTCTTTTACTATATTTGCTATGCTTTCTACAATTTCATCATCGCAACCAGCATGGGTAACAAAAATGTGGTCGGTCACAATGTTATCCAAGTCAGCAAGACGCTCCTCAGCATAGGTTTTAAGAACTTCGCTGTATTTACCTCTGTATTTTTTAGAAACGCCCATAGAACCGTTTTTAACCTCAATACAGGGCTTGAGTTTTAAAAGGTTTGCACCAAGTGCGGCAACGGCAGAACAACGACCGCCTTTGTGAAGATATTCCAAACTATCAATAACAAATGAAGCGTTTACTTTTGTTTTAAGCTCGTCAATTTTTTCTTTAATTTCTGCAGCACCCATACCTTTTTCTGCCATTTCTGCAGCGGCAATAATTAAAAGGCCAACACCGGTAGAAAGGTTGCCACTATCTACAACGTAAACGTTTTCGGTCTCCTCAGCGGCAAGGTTTGCTGCGTGGTTGTTAACCGACATACTTGAACTTATTGTAAAGAATAAAACCTCTTCTGCGGTTTCTAACTGCTTTTCAAAGAAATCTAAATGCTCTGCCATATTGGTAGCAGAGGTTTTAGGTAAGGTTCCGGTGCGATCGTGGAATGCATACAAATCGTCGGGGAAAACCTCAACACCATCAATAAGTGATTCGTCGCCCAAGGTAATACGGAAAGGATTTAAAACAACGTCATAACGCTGGCAAAGCTCAGCACCTAAATCGCAACTACTGTCACTACAAATTTGAATTTTCTTTTTAGACATTAAAGTAACCTCCAAAAATAATAAATCATCCTTTATATTATATCATTTTATTTATAAAAATCAATACTTAAATGACATAATCATTTAAATTTACAAATATTTTGTTTTTTAATAGGTTATATACTTGAAGAAAACCTTAAAGTGTGGTATTATAAATAAAAAGTTAAATTTATTCTAAACGTTAAAGGTAAAAGGAAGGTCATATTATGGATAATATTAGTGAACAGCTTGTAAAAATCAATAAAACCTCTAAAGATTATTTTATTCTCGGCTCAATTTGGGTAGGTGCTTTTTTGTTGGTTTTTATTTCAGTTTGGTTTGGAATGCAGGTTCCTACCTTTATTAGCCTTTTATTTTTAATTTGTGTTGGCGTAATGTACGGTGCAACCAAGCTTGCCTCCAGACTTAACATTGAGTACGAGTATATTGTGGTTAACCGTGATTTGGATATTGATAAAATCATCTCAAAAAGCAGTCGCAAACGCCTTGTAAGCATAAAGCTGAACGAGGTTTTGGATTTTGGCAAGCTTTCTCCCGAAAAGGCAAAAAAACTTGATACTCGCCATTTTGATCAGAAATTTATTTGTTGCAATCCCGGGGATGAGGCATATTATCTTACCTACAAACACGTAAAAAAAGGTATGATTTTATTGGTGCTTGCTATGAACGAACGCACTAAAACAGAGGCTTTAAAAACTATTCCTCGCACCGTTATATCAGACTAAATTTTTATTAAGTTTAAAGGTTCGAATAAATTGGCACTGCGTTTTTGTTGGGTGAACAATTTTTCGGACTTTTATTTTTAAAGGTTGTGTAAATATGAAAATTTTAACTTCAGTTCAAACAAGAAAAGCGGAACAAATCGCCTTTAATATGGGAATTAGCGGCGAAAGGCTTATGGAAAACGCAGGTTCTGCCGCCGTTAGAATATTAAGGGAGAAGTATAAGCTTGAAAATCTCAACGCAGTTGTGGTGGTTGGCCAAGGTAACAATGGTGGCGACGGTTACGTTGTTGCCCGCAAGCTAAGGGAGTACGGCGCCAGGGTTACGGTGGTTATGGCAATGGGTATTTCAACCACTCGCGATAGCTCCATTATGCATAAAAAGGCTATTACGTCGGGTGTTACCGTTATGAATTATTATGATAATTCTTTAATGGCCTCAACGGCAATGGATAATGCAGATATAATTGTAGATGCTATTTTTGGAATCGGGTTTCACGGCATTGCCGATCGTGATATTTCAGAAATTATTGAAAAAATAAATCTATCTAAGGCCAAAAAAATCGCCCTTGATATACCAAGCGGTGTTCAGGCCGATACAGGCGAAGTTCTTGGTGCGGCCGTTAAGGCGGATTTAACAATCTCCTTTATTGGGTATAAGCCTTGTGCTTTTGAGTATCCCGCCAGTGAATATTGCGGAGAGGTCTCGGTTGTTTCCATTGGAATTGATGAGCGGAATATAATAGATTATTCAGGGGAAATAATAAATGAGAAAACTGCACTAAGCTTTCTTAAAAAAATACCCAAAAACGCTCATAAAGGCGTAAAGGGCACCGCACTTATAATAGGCGGCTCCTTTGGAATGGCAGGTGCACCTATGATTTCCGCCAAGGCGGCTATGCGTTCGGGTGCGGGTCTTGTAAAGGTTTGTACCACCAAAGATACCTATCCGGCGGCGGCACCCATGCTACCTGAGGCAGTTTTTGTACCCAAAGAGGGTAGAGATGGATTTTTATCCTCAGAGGATATTACCGTAGATTTATTTAAAAACGTCAACTCCCTTTTAATAGGACCGGGAATGGGGTATAATGATACAACCGTTGGTGCGGTGGCTAAAGCCGCAACCCTTGCAAAGGTTCCAACGGTAGTGGACGCCGATGGATTAAACGCAATTTCTGCCGAGCCTCAAATTCTAAACTCAAATTTCCTGGTAGCGGTTACTCCCCATCCGGGAGAGATGGCTAGACTTATTGGTAAACCTGTTGATGAAATTCAAAAGAATAGAATTTCCACTGCAATGAGCTTTGCAAAAACGTATGGTGTTATAACCGTTCTAAAGGGTGCATATACTGTAGTAGCTATGCCATCGGGCAGGGTATATATAAACGTTACGGGCAATGAGGGAATGGCTACAGCGGGCAGCGGTGATATGCTGGCCGGTATGATTGCCGCTTTTCTTGCTAATGGAATATATCCTGAAAATGCCGTCCTTGCCGCGGTATGCCTACACGGAGTAGCGGGGGATAAAACTGCAAGCAAGCTTGGAGTACGTAGCATCCTTGCCAGCGATATGATTGAGCAGTTGCCTTATATATTTAGTTCTGGAGAGTTATAATATGAAGAAATCTATTGCGGTTATTTGCTTATTGTCTTTAGTTTTGCTTTCTGCTTGTAATAAGGGGAAAGGGGCAGAAAAAATAACCGTAGCCGATGCGGGGTATACCTGTGACGCTTCAATAGATTATGGCGAAAATTTTTCGCTAAGAGCCACAATAAATGCGGTTGGTGGCGGAATATTTTCTCTTACAATAAATGAACCTAAGGATATCTCAGGGCTTACCTATTTGTTTGATAATAGCCAGATGTCCGTTAAGTATGACGGAACTCTTAAAGAAAATAATCTGCCCTTGGGATATGGTGGGTTTGCGGAAATTTTAAATGAAATATTTTTGAAATTCACTACAAGTGCACCTACTGTTTATAATAAAGATGGTGAATATCTTTACGAAGGTAATAATTCTGAATATTCCTATGAGGTTATTTTTAATAAGCAAGGCTTTCCAATAAAGCTTTACTCTAAGGAAGAAAAATTAAAAGCCACCTTTTCAAATTTTAGATATTAGCGGTTTATAAAATTTTTAAGGGCTTAAAAATAAGATGGAAGATCTGCAATAAAAGTTTTACGCTTTTACTGCAGATTTTTTTGTTTATAAATTTATAATTTCTTTTAAAAATATCTAAATAAAGGTTTAGCCAAATTTTGAAAAATGGCATAGTATGTAATATAACTTATTTTTTGAAAGGCGGGTAAAAAAATGAAACGGTATTTTGTAATAACCGGAACAATTACCTATGCCATAAAATGTAGAGATGCTTTAAGAACTCACGGATATAAAGCAGAACTTAAACGCACGGTAAATGCAGGCGGCAACGTTGGTTGTGGTTATGGAGTTATTACGGTTTGCGATTTAGAGGATATTAAAGACATCCTTTTTAAATATTCAATTCGGTATTTGCAAATAAAGGAGTGGAAAGAATAAAATGGTTTATTTTGATAATGCCGCCACTACCGGCAAAAAGCCATCTAACGTTATAAAAAGTGTTAATTTTGCTTTAACAAGCCTTTCGGCAAATCCGGGTAGAGGTGGGCATATTCCATCTGAAAAAGCATCAGAAGCCATTTTTAATGTGCGGAAAAAGGTAAAGGATATGTTCGGAGCGTCGGGAGAGGAGCGAGTGATATTTACCTCCTCGTGTACTGCGGCCATAAATTACGTTTTAAAGGGTAGTTTAAACCCTTCTGATAAGGTTATTATTTCATCTTTAGAGCACAATGCGGTAACTCGCCCCATAGAGGGGCTAAAAAAACTCGGCGTGAAGCTAGTGGTTGCGGAGGTTATTTTTGGTGATAGGGAGGCAACAGTTCGCTCTTTTGAGAGACTGATAGATGATAAAGTAAAAATGATTTGCATAACCCACGCATCCAACGTCACCGGCGAAATATTACCTATTGCCGAAATAGGAAAATTATGTAGGCAAAAGGGCATTTTATTTATGGTAGATGGGGCACAAACGGCGGGGATTTTGCCCATTGATATGGAGAAAATGAATATAGATTTTCTATGCATTGCACCCCATAAGGGTTTGTATGCCCCTATGGGAAGCGGAATTTTAATCGCCGAGAAAAATATAGAAAAGCCCCTTATTGAGGGTGGCACAGGTGTAAACTCCGCCCTTGCCCTTCAGCCTGAGGAATACCCCGAAAGGTTAGAAAGCGGCACCCTTA
Source organism: Acutalibacteraceae bacterium (assembly GCA_045534095.1). GTDB lineage: Bacteria > Bacillota > Clostridia > Oscillospirales > Acutalibacteraceae > UMGS1279. Next base: position 8,118 of record JAZSJA010000066.1, read on the forward strand.
ATTTGCCCGGAATAATGGGTGTAGGAGCGGGTATTGACTTTGTGAATTATAAAGGTCGGGATAATATTTACAAAAGCGAACTGGCACTTACTATGTATATTTATAAAGAGCTGGTTAAAATCCCGGGATGTGTTTTGTATTCTCCTTTCCCAAAATATGGTAGCTCAGTTCCCTTAATCTCTTTTAATTTAAGGGGAAAAGCTTCCACTTATACAGCAGATTTATTGAATAAATCGGGCATAGCCGTCAGGGGAGGGCTGCACTGTGCACCCTACGCTCACAAGAGATTGGGAACCATAGAAAACGGTACCGTAAGAATAAGCCCATCGGTTTTTAATACTAAAAACGAGGCGGATTATTTAATCAGGACAATTAAAAGCATAGCGGTTGCCAATAGATAAAAAAATCCCGACAGCAGTTCGAGTAGAATGCTATCGGGATTTTTTGTATTGATAATTATTGTGCGTTATTTGCAGCCACGTTAATGTGGGTGGAATAGAAACGACCTAAGCGGAAAATCTTAACGCTTACAGAATCTCCGGGGTTGCACTGTGAAATTGCAGATTCAAGTGTTGAATAATCGGTAATTTCAGTTCCGTTAAACTCGGTAATAATGTCACCGCGTTGAATCTGGCTATCCTCAGCGGGGCTGCCGGGTGCAACGCTTACAACAACGGCACCTGCGGGATAACCTAAAGCCAGAAGCTGGTTTGCAGTGTAGCTTTGGCTTATTTCAATACCAATGTATGGTGTGGGCTCGTATTGTTTTTCTATAATATTTGTTATAATTTCCTTAACCGTGTTGGAGGGGATTGCAAATCCCATACCCTCGTAGCCTGTGCTGACAAGCTTAACGCTATTAACACCAATAAGCTTGCCTGTAATATCTACAAGTGCACCGCCTGAGTTACCGGGGTTTATGGCGGCGTCGGTTTGGATAAGGGACATTGCGTTGCCTGTGCCAACTGCTACAGAGCGGTTAAGACCACTTATAACGCCATAACTTACCGAACCTATAAATTCAAGTCCGCCGGGATTACCTATAGCAATGGCGTATTGACCAACCTGAATCTCGTCTGAATCGGCAAATTCAATGGCGGGAAGACCGCTTTTTTCAACCTTAACTACTGCAAGGTCAAATGCGATATTGTAGCCGACAACGGTGGCCTCAATGGCGGTATCGGTATCGTTAGATAAAAACACCTCAACCTTAGATTGTTTTGATTCTACAGCACTTTCAATAACGTGATAGTTTGTTATAATATAACCGTCGGCTGTGTAGATAATACCTGAACCCTCGCCGGTTGCCTCGCTGCTTCCGCCAAAGAAGTTTGTAACGGCGGCGGTGGTACGAATACCAACAATGCTGGGGCCCGCTTTTTTTGCAACGGCTTCAATTGAAGAGTTTACCGATTCATCAACCTGAATATTGGTAATGTTTTGCTCTATGTTGCCCTGTTCGGCAATGTTAGAGGTTTTTTCCGGATTATCGAAATATTTGTTTGCTAAAAATACTCCAAAAACTCCACCGCCTGCACCTATAATTGCCGCAAGGAGGGTTGCGAGCAATACTACGCCTGCACCATATTTTTTAGGCTTCTTTTCTTTTGGGGATTTTTGGGGAGCGTTATTGTTTTGATTACCTACGTTTGTGGGATTTGAATATATTTGAGGTGCGGGTGGTGTGTAGGTGTATGCTCTTGGGGTATAGGTTGGGGCGTTGTTAGTGGGAGGCACGGGATTGGAAACAGGTGCCTTGTTTTGAGAATAACTGTAGGTGCCGTTTGGAATAAAAACGGGAACCTCGGCCTTGGGGGCGGGTGCAGTATCCTTTTGGGCAATGATAGATGCCTCTTTTGTTGTTGCGGGTTCAACCTTTGCGGTCGGCTCAGTAACTACCGGCTCAGTAATTATTGGTTTATCCACTATCGGCTCGGCTTTTTTCTCCTCAATAGGGGCTGCTTCAACGGATGGTGTAGTGTTAGTTGCAGTTTCAGGTGTGGGAGCAGTAACCGGAGCAACGGGAGTAGGGGGGACTGCAGTAGCCTCAGGCTTAACCTCGGGTTCTGTTTTTGGTGCGGGAGCGGGGGTGGGATTGTTTGTAGCTTGCATACCCGCAAACATTGGATTCGGTATAAAAGTTCCCTCATTTTTTTTGGCAGAGGTCTGTTCAACCGAATCAAAACCACTAAGATAATTTTGATTTTCTGAATTTTTATTTTCGTTCATATTGGGAAATTCTCCTTTTTATGAGTGTTTTTTTAGTTTGCTTATTTTATAATAAATATTTTTTGTTACATAGATTAAATAAAAATATGAATATTAGGTAAACAATAGTTTGAATTTTTGCCTTGAAAAAAGTAACTTGATGTGATAAAATAAGTCTAGTGAAAGTGAGGTTTTTTAAAATGCCTATTCAGGAATCCGGCGAAATGTATTTAGAAACCATTTTGTACCTTACCAAGGAACGGGGTTCGGTGCGTGCCATAGACGTTGCCGAGCATATGGGTTATTCCAAGCCAAGCGTCAGCCGTGCCGTGGGGCTTTTAAAAAACGGTGGTTACATAACGGTAGATGAAGACGGCTTTTTGGTGCTTACCAATTCAGGCAAGGAGGTTGCCGAAAAAATCTACGAGCGTCATACTATTCTTACCGAGTTTTTTGTAAGACTTGGTATTAACCCTGAAACGGCAAGTGACGACGCCTGTAAAATCGAGCATCATTTAAGCGATGAAACCTTTACCGCCATAAAAAACCACGCCGAAAAGTTTAAGTAACTACCCCTTTATAATACTATAAAATTTAAAAATAATCAAGAAAAATTTGTCGTAAAATCGTTTTGCCCTTGGCAGAGCGATTTTTTTATGTTTATTTTTAAAGATGAGAGAAAAATTGTAAAATATTGTATTATCTTAAAAAGGAGGAAATACAATATGTGTATGGAATATGAATTTTAAAATGCCTTTATAAAACCTTAATCCCTTTTTGGGGCATTGTTAAAACTGCTATATAGTTTTTATTTTCATCATATTCGGTATTATATTCAATAACCGTTCCGCTGTGGGAAAGTAGTTTGAATTTCAATTCATTATCTTGTTTTTGCGACTTTAAAACAATTTTGCCTACGTATTCACTTAAATCAAGGTAATAGTTTTCCCTGATTAGTCCGTTGGGAGTTATCACCGCAATATCAGGATGACTTTTACGGCACTTCTCAAGAAAATCTACAAGGAGTTTTTTGCAGTATATTTCAAATGCCGGGTAGGGGGCGGGGTATCCCTCGCAGTTAAATCCCAAGGGATAAATTATTCTTTTTTCAAAATGCATCAAAAACCGAACAAGCAAATTTTTCTGCTTTGAGTTTTTGGGAGTTGGAGCGGTTGCAACCAAAAAATCCTTTTGGGCGGTAATGTTTATTTTGTAAAAAAATCTACTCTCAGTGAGTATTAACTTCAAAAGCATAAAAACACCTCTTTTAAACATACGCAAAGTTTGGATTACATATAATAAACAGAGGTGATTTTTATGTTTTTAATTAAAGAGGGCGATGGGGGAAGCTTGGTTCAAATGGTTCAGTTAGCCCTTAAAAGAGCCGGCTTTAATCCACTTTTATTAGATGGGATTTTTGGTGGCAAAACCAAATCTCAGGTAATTGCATTTCAAAAATCCAGAGGACTTACCCCTGATGGGATTGTGGGTAAAAACACTTTTTTGTTACTTAGACCTTTTGTCGCGGGGTATACCGTTTATTCGGTGCAGAGTGGGGATACCCTTTATAGCATTGCAAATAATTTAGGTAGTACCGTCCCCCTTATTGAAAACGCAAACGAAAGTCTTTCAGCCTACAATTTACAGCCCGGGCAAAAAATCTTAGTACCCTTTAATTTTTCATTGGTGCCCACTAATATTGCCTATTCTTCCCTGCTTACAGAACTTATTTGCGAGGGGCTTCAGGTGCGTTACCCATTTTTGGAAATAAGCATTATTGGGCGAAGCGTGAAGGGTTCTCCCATTGTGATGATTAAAATAGGCAGTGGCAAAAATAAAATCTTTTTTAATGGGTCACACCACGCAAATGAGTGGATAACAACTCCAATGGTTTTAAAATTTGCCGAAGAATATTTAAAGGCGGTTACCAACGCAGAGTATATTGACGGAGTAAATGCTGAGGTTGCCTTTAACAATACAACCCTTTATATAGTGGCTATGGTTAATCCCGATGGAGTTGATCTGGTAACAGGAGCAATGGAGCGTGACGGGGAGGAATATTACGATTTATTGGGTCTTGCAAACAATTATCCCGGTATACCCTTTCCCTCGGGGTGGAAGGCCAATCTGAACGGAGTGGATTTAAACTTGAATTATCCCGCTATGTGGGAACGGGCAAGGGAGCAAAAATTCGCTTTGGGTTACACCTTACCCGGCCCCCTTAATTTTGTGGGATATGCCCCTCTTGACCAACCCGAAAGCAGAGCAATATACGAAATAAGCCGAAAAATCGGGTTCGATTTAACCATTTCTTTACATACCCAAGGGGAGGAGATTTATTGGCGATTTGGTGACATTCAGCCTTTAATGGGTAAAGAAATCGGGGAGAGAATGGCAAAGGTTTCGGGATATAAACTGACCGACCCCATAGAAGCACAGTCCTATGCAGGGTATAAGGATTGGTTTATTATGACCTATCAAAAACCGGGCTATACGGTTGAGGCGGGTAGGGGTACAAATCCCTTGCCAATAGAAAAATTTGAGGATTTTTATCCTGCGGTAAAAAGCATATTGACTGTGGCGTTTCTCAGTTTTTAAAATAAAAATAATAAAAAACACCCTTTTGGTTAAAATTATATTGAAAGGGTGATTTTATGATAGAGTCAGATACAATTAAACTTCTTCGCGAGTGCGATTCAGGGGTAAGAATGGGCATAGATTCCATTGAGGATGTTTTGGATAACGTTAAATCCGAGCGGCTTCAAAAATATCTAACAAAATGCAAGGATGAACACCTTAAACTTCAAAATGAAATCAATGAGCAGTTAAACAGATTTGATGATGAGGGCAAGGCACCAAATCCCATTGCAAAGGGTATGTCCTGGATGAAAACCAACTGGAAACTATCAATGGATAATACCGACAATACAGTTGCCGATTTAATGACCGATGGTTGTAATATGGGCGTTAAATCCCTTAATAAGTATTTAAACGAGTACAAAGCCGCCGACGAGTTTTCTAAGGACATCACTAAAAGACTTATAAATCTGGAAGAACAGTTAACTGTAGATATTAGAAAGTATTTATAAAAACTGCAATATCGCAAGGGAACGACTAGCCGGAGCATTCAAAACCTGGTTCAAGTTTAAATGCTCTGGCTAAGGTAATAATTACCAAGGTCGTTCTTTTTTAGTTGGCATCGTAATATATAACCGTTTAAATTTGCTAATTTTTCACTACATTTAATGTGTAGTCGTAAAAAATGCAACTTGATTCTTAAAATAGTTACTGTAACATTTTAAAAATATTTTATAGAATAATATGTGTAGACAGTTATTTTTTTAAAATGGAGGAAAAACAAATGAAAAAGTTATTAGCGCTTATACTTTCCTTGCTTATGGTTGTAACGACATTAAGTGGGGCACTTTGCAGTTTTACAGTTGCCGCCGAAAGTTCTAACGCATCCATAAATCTTATGGACTTTGGACTTTGGAATGTGAATCCTTTAAAGGAGTATATGAAGATATCCGAAACTACCGAGGATGATTTTTCGGTAATCAAGGTATCCATTACACAGTACAATGCTTATAATATTACCCTTGATTTAAAAACAGATACATATTATTCCTTGATTTTTGATGTAAAATCTCCCTTGATGTTTGAAAATATACAAATTTGGCCCACCAAATGTAATGCCGCACCTACTTCTGACGGTAGTATTTCGTGGGATAAAGCAAATTATACCGAGTCTGATAGAATTTTGTTTAAAGGCAGTTATGGTGCTACAAACAATCTGAGTCAGGAGTTAGGCCATACCACCTATGACGATTGGTATGAAAACAACACAATTGAGTTCAAAACCAACTCTACCGATACCTCCTATCAAATCTTCTTTAAAATGAATGGCTTTATCAACAAGGATGAAAACAAAACCGACGTTGTTTATTTTAAAAATGCCTGGGTTAAGGAAAAGGTAAAGGCAGAGGCTGTAGTGCTTGGCAACGGTACCGCAACCGTTTCACAAAGTGATTGCAACTTTGGTGATACCGTTGTGTATACCGCTACCCCCTTTAACGGCGAGGTTTTTAAGGGTTGGTATAGCGGGGACGAGTTAGTTTCCACCGAAAACATCTGCTCAAAAATCATAGATTCATCCATCACAACCCTTACTGCAAAATTTTCTACATATAATCTTATGAACGTGGATTTATGGGGCGAGAGTCCTAACAAGCCCTCTATAACCATAGAAAAAATAACCGATAACGAAATCGAGGTTATTAAGCTTGGTAGTATAGATTGGAATTTCTTTTATATAAATATGGAGTTAAATCCCAATTCTACCTACAAATTTACATATGATGTAAAAACCGCTTTAAGGCTTGAGGATTTACAAATATGGCCTACCAAATGTGGCGGAACCTCTAAATCGGACGGAAATATCACCTATGATACCGCAAATTACACAATATCCGACCGACTTTTGCAAATCACAAACTTTAACAGTATAAACAAAAACCAAACTTGGTTTGAAAATAACAGCTTTGAGTTTACTACCAACGCTACCGATACTTCTTATCAGTTGTTCCTCAAATTTGCAGGATTTATTGATAAAGAAACAGATAATGTAGCCACAGTTTATTTTAAAAACCTTTCACTAAAAGAAAAGGTGACTGCCAACGCCCTTAGTATGGGAAATGGTGACGCTACTGTTTCTATAACTGAGGGCAACGTTGGTGACGCCGTTACCTATACAGCCACCCCCGATGCATTTGAAAGATTTGTTGGTTGGTATAAAAATTACACCTTGGTTTCTACCGATGCAGTTTATAGTACCACTCTCAATTCAGGTAATAACACCTTAACTGCAAGATTTACCACCAAGGATAGTATGAATTTAAAATCCTGGCATACCAATGCCTTAAAACCATCATTAAAGGTTATGGGCGATACCTTGGATGATGAAAAGGTAATTAAGGTAGTAAATGCAGATTATAACAATTTCTGTATTGATGCCGAGCTTGCTCCAAAAACCGAGTATCAGCTTATTTTTGATTTTAAATCGGCACTTAAATTTGAACAGCTTCAAATATGGCCTACAAAATGTGGCATTACTTCTCAAAGCAATGGTAACATCACCTACGATACCGAAAATTACACCACCGCCGACCGTATTTTATGGATGGGTGGCTATGACGGCACTAATAATCTCAGCAAAACCTGGGGACATACCGACCCTGACAGTTGGTATGAGAATACCGTAATCAGCTTTACTACCAATGCTACAGATACCTCTTATCAGATTTACTTAAAAATGAATTATTTTGTGGATAAAGACCAAAATTCCAATAATGAAATTTATTTTAAAAATGTAAAAATTATAGATCCCAACGCCAAGCGAGAGGATTTTGAAATTGTAAGCGAAGATGTAAACGGCAATATTATCGCCGATGTAAACGACCTTTGTGTGGTTGAAACGGTTGCCACAGATAATGGTGACGGTACAACCACAGCCACCGTTATTTATGAAAATAATTCTGATATGCTTATTTTTAAAGGGTGGTATGAGGGCGAAATTCTAAAATCCAATGCTTTGAACTACACCTTTAAAGCAGATGAGGTTAACACCTCTTTCCTTAAAGCGAAATTTGTAAATCGCAATATTTTAATCGGTGCAGGTGGCTTTGAAACCTATGGTGCAAGCGAAAGCTTGCGTGTTTCTCCCGCAGGTGAGGGCGTACTGCCCGAAGGCGGAAGCTTCGGTATGTGGAGCCAATGGCCAACCAACGATAAAATAACTACGGGATATGAGTGCGAATCTACAAATTATCAGGTGGATATTGTGGCAGGCGAGCAAAAGAATACCACCTATCTTTCAACCCTTAATTGGGACGAGAAAACCGATGAGGTTACCTATACGGCAGATACCGTTTCGGTAGCTCCCCACAGTGGTAATAAAATGCTTCGTATAAAAGCACCATATCGCTCCATGGTAAGAAAGATTGATAACTTAAAACCCAACAGCAATTACACTTTAAGCTTTTATGTTTGGAATCCCGACAGATGGACCTGCCTGAGAACAACAGTAATTTCTGATTCGGTTGACCTTAAAACTTATCTTGTGGAAAACGATACCTCAAAAACCTATGATTATTATAAAGGTATCAGTAATCCTATAATCAATCCTGATACCGGCTTAGATGAGGTTAATCCCGTTCGTCAGTGGCAAAAAATCACCCTTAATTTTACCACCGATGCAGATGATGAATATTTATATCTCCATCTTTCTTTCGCACGTAGCGGTCACGGCTCTACCACAGGCAACGTTTATTTTGACGATATGATCTGCTATGAGGATACCTTTGCAATTAAGGGCAACGCTATTCGCTCTGAGGATTCGGCACTTCGTTATAAGTTTGCTATACCAAATTCCTTGCTTTCAGAGTTTTATGAGGGCACCACCCTTTCTAAAGCAGGCTTGCTTGTTGATACTGCAGAAGAAAATCTTTTTGTAGGCTCCGCTTTAAAGGATGTGCCCGTTGCAAAGGAAAATTATCAGTATGTAGAGGGCGATACCAAGCATACATATTTCACCGCCGCCCTTTATAATATAGGCAGAAAAGATGGCAAAATGGATTATTCGGCATACGGCAATGATTATTCTGTTCGTCCATACGCCGTATATAGTAAACCTGACGGCTCGCAGTTTATCATCTATGGCGATGCAGTTACAGCAAATATTTTTGACGTAATGTACAAAATAAAATATGAAAGCACAAGTGCTGAGGATGTTTTCATAGTTGATGCAATGCTTGAAAATCAGGCACTTTATGACGCTTATGTAGCGGTACAACCCACCGATTATTTCTATTATGCCAACTCTGATGCAAACGACTATGCCTATTCAATGGCGGTTGTGGGTGATATTCAAATAACCAGCTATAAGCATCCTCATATGCTCCACTACCTTTACGACTGGATAATTGATAATAAAACAGATAAAAATATTCAGTACGTTTTAGGTCTGGGAGATATTACCGATCAGGATACTGAGGATGAATGGATTCTTGCCGAAGAACAGCTTAAACGTCTTCAAGCGGCAGGTATCGACCAATCTATAGTTCGCGGAAATCACGACTGGCATTTTAATGACTACATAACCTATGATGAGTATGGCGAGGGCTTGGTAGCTTTTGATGATTCTATGCGTAGCACCTATCGTCTGACCACTATCGGTGGCGTGAAATATATGATGCTTACCTTGGATTTCTTCCCCGATGACGCCATTGTTGAGTGGGCGGCTAAATCAATTGAAGCACATCCCGATTACAACGTAATTTTAACCACTCACGCCTACTATAAAACGGGTATGAAAATCGGTGACGGCGACCTTCAGCAGGATGAGGACCTTTACAACGTAAGCAACATTGAAACGGCTAACAGCGGTCAGGATATTTATGATAAGCTTGTTTCAAAATATAGAAATATAGTCCTTGTAATTTGTGGACATGCCTCTACCGAGGATTATGGTCCTGCTTATGAAATCAGCGAAAGAGCCGATGGCTCCAAGGTCGTTCAGATGATGATAAACCATCAGCAGCTTGAGTCGGTAGATGGTCGTTCTTACGGTATGCTTGCAATGTTATATTTCCTTAATGACGGCAAAACCGTAAAACTCGAATACTTCTCTACTGTAAATAAAATGTATTATATGGATAAATTCCAATATGAAATTGAGCTTGATTTAATTAAATAGTTCGCTCCTCCCAATAAAAAGGAACACCCTTAAAATAGGTGTTCCTTTTTGGTTGACAAAACTATAAATTGGGTAGTAAAATATATAATAAAGGGGATGTATATTATGAAAATTAAAATTTTAGGTACTGCCGCGGCAGAGGGCTTTCCCGCAATGTTTTGCCAGTGTGAACACTGCAACAAAGCAAGAAAATTGGGTGGCAAAAATCTGCGTACCCGCAGTCAAGCGGTTATTGATGATACTCTGCTTATAGATTTTGGCCCCGACACTTTGCTTCACACAATGTTTTACGGTTTGGATCTTACAAAAGTAACCGACCTCATAATCACCCATGCCCACAGGGACCATCTTTACCCATCGGATTTTGAAAATCGTAAAGAGGGCTACTGTATTATCAAAGACAAAAAGCCGCTTAATATTTACGCTACCGATGCGTCAATATCAAAAATAAGGGACAGTTTTGGTAAAGACTCAGCGGTTAAGGATGCTGTAAACTTAAATTTAATCCTTCCCTTTGAAAGGTATCAAATAGGGGAATACGCCGTTACACCTTTAAAGGCTAATCACTCTGAGCACACAAGCCCCGTTATATATCTTATTGAAAAAGGCGGCAAAACATTTTTGTATTCAACCGATACAGGCCGTTATTTTCCAAAAACGGTTGAGTTTTTAAAAAATTGGTCAGGCCATATAGATGCCATAGCCATAGATTGCACCGCAATTTTACTCAAAAATTGGCGTGAGCATCATATGGGACTTGATACAAATATAGAGCAGATAGAGGAACTTAAAAAGATAGGCGTAGTGGATGAAACTACAAAAATCTTTATTCACCATTTCTCCCATAACGGCGGAGCGGTTTATGATGATTTAGTACCAATTGCCGCAAATTACGGATTTGAGGTTACCTATGACGGTATGGAAATCAACCTTTAATTAAAGTTTTTTCATTTCGGTATTCCAAGGGGGATACCGAAAATCTTTTCTTAAAGGCTCTGGAAAAACTGGAAAAATCATTAAATCCTGAGGTGTAGCATATTTCGGTTGATGAAAACTCTCCTATAACAAGTAGCTTTGCGGCATAGTCAAGTCGCAATGAGGTAAGATATTCTTTAAAGGTTACGTTCATTTTCTCGTGGAATAGCGAACTGAAATAGGTGGGGGTAAGCCCTACGTGACGGCTTATTTGCTCTAAGGTTATACGTTTTTTAAAGTTTAAATCCATAAAATGAAGGGCTTTAATAATAGGCGAAGCTTCAATAATTTCGGTTGATTTTGAAAAGTTTCTGACAACGTCTATAAGCAGGCAGTTCACAAGCCCTTTGTATTTGTGATAAAACCATTCGTCATTTATTTTATAATCCTTTAAAAGAAGGTCAAAAATCTCCCTTGGATAATCATACATAGCACAACCGTATGGTAAAAGGGAATTGATTTTAGATGAAATTATAGCCCCTGAAAAAGCAAGATTAACAATATCAATAGAGCCTTCAACCTCGATTTTTTCAAAATCAACAGGGGATAAAAACAAAAGGGTATTAGGCTTTAATTCATAAACCTTTTCGTTTATAAATGCCCTACCTTTGCCGGCAGTTACGTATTCAATTTCATAAAATTCGTGCCAATGAATATCAATGTTTTGGCTCAAATGATGGTGAATTAAAAACATACCCGATTTATTAAGGGATTCGTTTGTTTTTCTTAATATCTCCTGCATTTTGTCACCTCTTTTATTACAGTATAACAATTAAACGAAAAAAATACAAGTAAGAAAAGCCTTAAAAATACAATAATTTCCCCAAAACCTAAATAATGCAAACAATATCGTAAAAAAATACTACCCGAAAGTCCAAATTAGAATTATAATAAAATAAAACGGAGGCTAATAAAATGAATAGATATTAAAAAGAAAAAGTTTTACCATTTTGGCTTAAAACTGCTATTGATTATAAAAACGGCGGTATTTATACCTGCCTTGATGAAGATGGCAGTATATATGATACCGAAAAAAGTGTTTGGTTCCAAGGTCGAGCCCTTTATATATTCTCCCTTGCCTATAATGAGGTTGATAAAAATCCCGAATATTTAAAAGCGGCAAAGGCGATATATGATTTT
>JAZSJA010000010.1:0-12195 GCA_045534095.1 Acutalibacteraceae bacterium
CAAGGAGTTGTCCTAATATGTTGTCTTCCTAAGACCGCTTGGCCTCCGACTTGGTACTGATTTAGAGGCTATTAAAGCAAAACAAGAGGAACTTCAAAAAGAGTTCTATGCTATAAGCGAAAAACTTTACCAGCAGGCTAACCCTCAGGGTGCTCCCGGCGCTGACCCCACTCAAGGCGGTGCTGCTCCCGGTGCAGATAACGTGTACGAAGCCGATTTCAAAGATGAAACCGACGGACAGTAATAAATAACCTATAAAAAACCATATGCCTTTCACACATTCCCGTGTGGAAGGCAATGCGATTTTAAGAATTTGGAGTGTATTCCTTTTGAGCGATAACAAAAGAGATTATTATGAGGTCTTGGGCGTTGAAAAATCCGCAAGCGATGATGAAATAAAAAAAGCGTATCGTAAAGCGGCAAAAAAATACCACCCCGACCTGAATCCCGGTGATGCTGAAGCCGAAAAATGCTTTAAAGAGGCTGCAGAAGCCTACGAAGTTTTATCAGATAGCGAAAAGAAGGCTCGCTATGACCAATTTGGTCACGCAGGCGTTGACCCCAACTTTGGTGCAGGCGGCGGCTACGGTGGATTTGACGGTGGCGGTTTTGATTTTGGCGACCTTGGTGATATTTTCGGTTCCTTCTTCGGCGGTGGTTTTGGCGGCGGCGGAAGATCTGCTAATCCCAACGCACCACGCAGAGGTAATGACATAGGTGCCACCCTTAACCTTTCCTTTGAGGAAGCGGCAATGGGTTGTACCAAAACCATAAAAATCAACCGCATAACAACCTGTAAGGAATGTTCGGGAAGCGGTTCCAAAAAAGGTAGTTCCCCCACCACCTGCTCTAATTGTGGTGGTACGGGTAGAATTAACATAACTCAGCGTACACCCTTTGGTGCAATGCAATCTCAACGCACCTGCGACCGTTGTGGTGGTAAGGGTAAAATTGTAACCGATCCCTGTACAAATTGCGATGGCAAGGGTAGAATTCGAAAGAGTGTTGAGCAGAGTGTAGATATCCCCGCAGGTATTGATGACGGACAGATTATTAACGTTCGCGGTGGCGGTGACAACGGTACAAACGGCGGCCCTTCAGGTGATCTTCGCATTCAGGTTGGCGTTCGTCCCCATCCCGTTTTTGAACGTGATGGATTTGACGTTTTCTGCGAGGTTCCCGTTACCTTTGCACAAGCTGCTCTTGGTGATGAAATAACCGTACCCACCCTTGACGGAAAGGTTAAATTCACCATTCACGAGGGTACACAACCCGGTGATGAATTTAAACTAAAGGGCAAGGGTATTAAACGCCTTAACTATTCGGGCAAGGGCGACCAATACGTTAAAATTGTGTTGGAGGTACCCCGCAACCTTTCATCTAAACAAAAAGAGTTTATTAAAGATTTTGATAAATCTATAAACGATAAAGATAATTACAAAAAGCGTAAAGGCTTTTTTGATAAGCTTAAAGATATGTTTGATTAAAAAACCGCTGTGCAGATTTTCAATTTCTGCACAGCGGTTTTTATTCGACCAAGTTTTACCTAGAAGGCTAAGCCCCATTCCGCAACCGGAAAGATACCGATAAATTGTTATTTTTTGCACAATGTTTGAAATAAATATATTAAATCTTTATGACGTCAACTCTTGCAACTGTATTATCCTCGGTATTATAAACGGTTACTTTTGCGTATTTTTCATACAACTCAAAAACCGAATATTTGTCTTTGGTCATTGCGGCATCGTAATTATAAAGGCCGTTATATTTACGAATTAAGGACTCTTTATTATGCTCGTGCCCGCTTAAATAAAGCTTTATGTTATACTTTTGGCAAAGAGCTTCTATTTTCCCAAGTCCTGATTCAGGTAATATAGGTGCCTCTAAATCTTGCGAAATTCCAAAATGGCTACAAAGGACAATGTGTTCTGCTCCCTTTTCTTTTGCTTCTACAATAGATTTTTCTACAAACTCTACCGTATCATCGGTTAATATGCCATAGGATTTATAGCTTACACCTAAATCCTTAACGGCGGGATAACCGCCATATTTTGCAAAAAATGCTATAAATGCAGTTTTAGTACCATTTTTGTTTTGGGTATACCAAAGTTTTTCTCTAAAAAATCTGGTATCGGGAGAGGGGTCATGGTTCCCCCACATTTCATAGTGAGGGATTTTATCCGTCCCCCTACCCTCAATAGGATTTTCCCAATCACAAATATTAAAATTTTTAACAAGTTCTAAATAAAGGCTATAATCTTCTTTATAGGTTTTTAAATATCCATCGTCTATGTTATCCCCTAACTCTAAAACGAAATCCAATGGGGATTTTTTATGTATTTTTTCAAGATTTTCATACACTCCGTAAAGCCAGTTGTAATCTGCCCAATTATATCTTCTGCCTATATGGGAATCAGAAAGAACTGCAAAACGGCAGTAAAGCTCACCAAAATCAAAATCCAAAAGTTCCTCTTCGCTTTGCACCGTTTTAAAGGCGGGATTTTTATAGGATTCATCCGTTTCTGTAACAACGCCCTTATAACTCAGCTCACTAACCGTAGCGGGTATACCATCTGCAAAAGCGGAGAAAGTTTTATTGGGAATAATAATTTCGCTAGCTTTACGGGACTCAATTTCACCATAACTCATACCCCATTTTGAAAAGCAAAACAAAAGGGTTGCTATTTTTTTGCGGGATGACCTACTATCAATAGGGGCTGTACTTTGCCAATTTACAATTATGTCGGTAGTGGTGAAAAAGCCTACTCCGTTATAAGCCCCACCTCTTTGATCGGTTTTAGCATCAACACCAAGTTCAATACCATCCAAGGGTAAATTACCAAAATAATAAAGAATTTCATTAACGTTTTGAAGTTTGAAGCAACCCTTTGTTGCTACTGAATTTTCAAGATAAACGTCCACAACATATCGCCTGAAATGACAGCGTTTATCCTTATCATCTTCGGGTACGCCCTTAAAATACGATTCAAGTATATATTTTGGATTTGACATTTTTTCATCCCACCCATTCGTTTTCACAAAAATTATACAACTAAATAAAATTCAAGTCAATATTAAGAATTATAATGAAACGATAATCTGTTATTTGAAACGCGTGGCGTTTCATCCAATGACGACGTAGTTCGTGCAATTAGCATAGCCTTTACCCCGCGGCCATATAGCGAGTGGTAAATTGTAGGTTGAAATTCCGAAAGGAACTTCAACCTACAATTTATCGTTTGCTTTCTGCCCATTTTACTCCCTGAACAAAGCGAGGGTCGTCTCTTACACTATTAAACCACGCCCATCTGGGATTTGTTAAGAAATTATAGAGAAAATCAGCACTGTAAAATGACAAATAACCTATACCAAACAAATCAAATTTCTCGCCCTTTTCGCTGATTGCTTCGGTCCAACCTTTATTTACCTTTAAGTTAGAAAATAACTCTCCACCAATATCCAGATAATCCTGATTTAAGCTAAAAATATATTTATACTTATCTATAGCAGAACTAAACTCCTGCCATCCCTCATCATTTTTGCCATCACCAAAAAGGCAAGCCGAAAGCACGAGTTGTTTATATGCATAAAAAAGCTTCCATCCGTCAGGTGGCTCGATTCCGTCACCGAAATTTCTAATTATTTTTAGAATGTTTTTATGATATTTTGCTTTTTTGGTAGCCCCAAATGGATCAGGATAACGTCTATCCAACTGATTCGAATAACTCTCCAAGGCTTCTAACCCCTGATGAATATACATTCGCTCATAATCCATTCTACGATTATAGCGTGAAACAAGTGCCCCACGTCTGTTAAAAATAGATAGATATGGACAAAAATCAAGCCAGCTATCCAGCTCGTCTTCATTGCAAGCCGCTATCATCAACTCTAGTGCCGAATCACGATAATGAGCATTTTCGAGCAACCTTTCGGTATTTTTTCTAAGTAATGGCAGGTACTTGGCGCCGGATTCCCTATTCTTTAAAATATATGTAGAAAGCACACAACAATAACTCCATACATAAAAATCATCATTTGGATATTTATGGCAGTATTCTTTTGCAAACTCCAATTGCTCTTTACTTCCATATTCAAATTCCTGATATCTGATATTAAAATGCTCTCTATCTTCTTTTTTAGAAATGTTATCATTTGCTAACAATTTATCAATACTAACGCCAAAATAGTTTGCTATAATGGGTAATAATTCAACATCCGGATAACAAACTCCCAGTTCCCAACGTGAAATTGACTGTGCTGATATTCCTAAAATTTCAGAAAGCTTTTCTTGGGTAATATCTTTTCCTTTACGAAGTTTTTTTAAAGTTTCTCCAAATTGCAGTTTCATTTTAAAACCTCACTTAAATAATTTGAATCAGCGCTTCTTCTAATTATATTTTAGCAAAATTAAAAGGAGAAAACAACATCACCATTGTTGTTTTTACTTCACCCATATAGTGAGAATCTCTAAAACACAGTTAGTAGATATACATAAAATTTTGTATATAATTTTGTTGGAATTATATCTAGTAAAAAAAATGAATTTGTGATAAAATTGTTGTGTTATAATGCGTTATTGTGCGTATATTTTTATTTTTTAAAATAAAGGAGAAAATTTCATGAACGACCAGGCAAAATTCAACGAATTACAACAAAAAGCTATTGCTATTTCTAACGAAGTTAAAAAAGTTATTATTGGTAAAGATGATGTTATTGACAGACTTCTTATTTCCTTCCTTGCAAGAGGTCACGTTTTACTTGATGATATTCCCGGTGTTGGTAAAACAACAATGGCACTTGCATTCTCAAGAGCTATGAATCTTAATCATCAGCGTTTACAGTTTACCCCTGATGTTCTCCCTACCGACGTTACAGGTTTCTCTGTATACAACAAAGATAATGACAGCTTTACATACAAGCCCGGTGCTGCTATTTGTAATCTTTTCCTTGCCGATGAAATCAACCGTACCTCAAGTAAAACTCAGTCTGCACTTTTGGAGGTTATGGAAGAAGGCAAGGTTACAGTTGACGGTATCACCCGTGAGCTTCCCAAACCTTACATAGTTATCGCTACCCAAAACCCAATTGGTTCTATCGGTACACAGATGCTCCCCGAATCTCAGCTTGACCGTTTTATGGTTAAGGTTTCTATGGGTTACCCTGATGTTGACAGCGAATATGAAATTTTAAAGGGCAAGCAGAATCGCAATCCTTTAGAGGATGTTAAAGAGGTTGCCTCTGCCGCAGATATTGTTGATATGCAACAGATTGCAGAGGAAGTATTTGTTAGCGATGCTAACTATCACTACATTGCTGAGCTTGCTGAGGCCACAAGAAACAATGAAATGTTAGAACTTGGTATGAGCCCACGCGGTTCTGTTTCTACCGCTCGTTTAGCACGTGCTTATGCGTTTATTAAAGGTAGAAATTACGTTGTTCCCGATGACATTGCCGCCGTTTTTGGCGACGCCGCAAGCCACCGCGTAATTTTAAGCCCCAAAGCCAGAGTAAACGGAACTACCATTGAGGCAGTTTTAAACGATATTCTTAAAACCGTTCCCCTACCAAAAATTGAAGCTTAATTAAACCCTTTTATTTTATATTATCTGTGAGGTTTTATAATGGCAAAAATCAGACTTATATATGCACTATTTGTAGTAATTACAGGTTTATTTGTAGTTATGTACGTAGATGCACTGTCCCTACTTTTGTTCATTGTAACCCTTGCCCTACCAATACTTTTATTCTTAATTTTGCTGATTACCAGAATACTTACAAGAATAAAAATAGAGCCGCCTAACGCTCTTTCAACCAAGGGTCAGGCCGTTTCAATGAAAATTCATTTAAAAAATCTTTCCTTTATAGCATTGCCATCTCTTCGTGCAACCATTACATATTACGGTGCATTCTCTTCAGAACCTGAAAAAACAGAAATCACCTTTCCTCTGCACGCCTTCACCAATCAGACTTCCAGTTTTGACGTTACCTCAGAACACGTTGGCGTTGTAAAGGTTGATTTGCATAATATTTATATGTACGATTATTTTCGTCTGTTCCGTTTTAAGTTTAAAGTAAAGCAAAGCTATGAAATAACCTTTTTACCCGAATTATCCCCACTTACTCTAGGTCTTCGTCCCAACACGCTTTTAGGTGTTGATTCAGACGTTTTCTCAAAAAACAAAAAGGGTGATGACCCCTCAGAGGTTTTCGCCATACGTGATTACATAGGCGGAGATAAGCTTAACCGAATTCACTGGAAGTTGAGCAGCAAGCAGGATAATTTGATGGTTAAAGATTACAGTTTACCTATAAACAACAGTATTTCCATAATTCCTGAGCTTGCCTTTGCAAACAGCGGAAATATGCTTAAAGATATTGATGCAGTTATTGAAACTGCCTTTAATATTTCGAATTTCCTTTGCGAAGCAGAAATTATACATCATATTTGTTGGTACGACCCCAGAACCTCCCGATTTTTTGATGAAGAAATCAAAAATACCGACAATATGTTTGCAGCCCTTGGTCTTATGCTTTCTTGCGGAATCGATACCGAGGGTGGCTCCCTGGAATATTGGAAAAAGGATCGTCCTGTTTGCTCCCACGTTGCATACATTACTGCCCTGCAAAACGCCTCTATTTTAAGCGATTTGGGCGAAATGTCATACTCTACCTTCTACTCCGTTTTCAAGGTTGGAGATGAACTTTCAGGGGCTGAGGGCACCGCAGGTATGATGCAATTTTTCAACGTAAATCCTGATAATGTTTCCGACTCCCTTGCCGGAATTACACTTTAAGGGGGTGGCTTTAAGTGAAAAATAAAACAATATCTGAACATATAAAGCCTACCCTTGATACCGGTATTGATTTTAAATACCGCGGTAGCGAAACCACCGGAAACAAATCTTTTTCCATAATCATCGGTACCCTATTTAACTACATTTTATCTATGGGCATCAGCCTAGGTGCCGTATTCACCTTCACTTCAACCTTTAGAATTGAATACCACAAAGAATTGCTGTTTATTATAGCAATGTCTTACGGATTATTACTAAATATTCTTTATCAAATCCCCAAAAAGAAATTTGTGAAATACACCCTTTTGGGATTACTTGCCGCCATTGTTGCAGCGTTATTCATAAGTTGGGATCTTACTGTTTCCGGCTTTGAATACGTTAGAGATTTTGTTTTTGTTAGTATAGCCAAATATATGCTTTGGACGGTACCTACCCTCTCCTACACCTTCACCGAGGCTATGAAGGTAGATACCACCTTTATACTTTTAATTCTCTCATTTTTAGTAATCACCGGAGTTAGTTATTTCAGCATAAGAAAAATAAATTTCATTCTTGTTTTTCTTATTACCTTCCCCTTATTTGAAATCGGTGCCGCTTTTGGTATGGTTCCAAATCATTACTGCTTTGCGGCAATGCTTGCAGGTTGGATGGGCGTTTTTGCAATGCACAGTTCAACCGTTATAAGAAAGGTTAGAAAACGCAAAAAGGATAAAAAGAAAAGTAAAACAACTGTAGCAGAACGCAAACAAACCTTTATTTCTGCAATTGGTATAATCGTAGCAGTTATAACCTTCTCTACTTTCTCCTTTAGCCATTTTCTGATTGGTCTTGCAGGTTACGATCGTCCCGAAAATATGAAAAAGTTGCGTGGAGATTTTAAAAACTATGTAGAGGACCTTATTGATTACATTTTTGGCCTTGATAACGACGGTAGTCTTCGTGAGGGTAGACTTTACGAAATGGGCGACCGTATCATAAAAGACCGCAGGTATTTAACCGTTACCACCCCTCTTATAGAGCAAACCTACCTCAGAGGCTTTATCGGTGGCGATTATGAAGGCGATTCTTGGAAACCCGCTAATATGGATTCCAGCTACGATTGGTTGGAGGATTCCTTTAAATCAAGCGGATATTATCCTCAGAATATGCAGGGTAAGGCTCTTGAAAGTGTTGCCGAATATAACAATTTGGTTTCAGGAACAGCCGCCACAATCACTATTGACAATTTAAGACGTAAAAAGGATTACGCCTACACCACCTACGTCCCCTTAATTCCAAATAGCTTTGATTTAAGCGGTGATGCAGGTATTGAACCCAGTAGCAAATCCAGTTATTCATACAACGCATACGTTGATTCCTCTAACCTATTTATGCTTAAATCCAGTTCCCTTTTCGATAACAAAGAATTTTCCACAATTTGGAAAGAATACTCCAAATACGTAAAATATGCCTACACTAAGTTGCCCACAGGTATGGCAGAGGCTGTTAGCATCGCCGAGGGACTTAAAAATGGTACAGGCTATGGTTATGAGGGTAAAGGCGTTGCCCAATCAAATCTTGCAATTGCAGACCGTATAAGAGAATATTTGAAAGCAAATATTAAATATTCGCTAACAACCCCATCCTTGCCACAAAACCGTGATTTTGTTGAATGGCTATTGATTGATAACAAAAAGGGTTATGCAGCTCACTACGCAACTGCAATGGCAGTAATGCTAAGAACCTTAAAGGTTCCTACTCGTTACGTTGAGGGTTACGTTATAACGCCTGATGATATTCAAAGAGCTAAGCCTACCAAGGACGAGGGTTATTATTCCATAGATTTAACCGACCTTAACGCACATGCGTGGATTGAAATCTACGAAAGCAATTATGGTTGGATTCCTATTGAAGCTACTCCCGGATTCTATGAGGGCAGTTTGCTTGATGACGTTAGTGCCAAAGAAGATCTTGACACACCCGAATCAGGCGATATGGAAACACCTCCCGAAGGCGAACTTGAAAAAGATGAAAATGGGGATGAGATTAAAGAAGACCCCAATTCGGAGCTTTTGGCACCCGAAGAAGAAAACCAAAAAACAGAATTGAAGTTTACTGAGGACGAGCAATCCAAAACATTTTTACAAAGCGTGTTTGAAATTATTAAATATATATTTATATTTATAGGTCTGACCGCTGCAATCTTCATTGCACTTCTTATTCTTGTGTTTATAGTTCTTTTAATTCGCCGTGCCATAATGCTTGCTATTCTTAATAGGCAAATAAGCTCATCAAATTACAAGCAAAAGGTAGAATCCATTTACAAGTATTACTTACGACTCTTAAAATTTGAAAACATAGTCAATACAGATCAAATGCCCTACCTTGAATTTGCATACAAAGCATCAAAGGAAAGTACTACAATCCCACCTGAAAACCATATGGCGGCAATGAAAATTTTCTTAAAATACCGCTTTAGCGAAACAGATTTGACCGCTGAAGAATTGAGCTTCCTTGAAGCCTTTGTAAAAGAATACAGACAAAACGCGACTAAAGGGCTTTCTCTAGAGGAAAAAATCCAATTCAAACTAATTGAAAATCTTGGATAATTTTTTAAAGACTGTGTGCTTTTTATAGGCCACAGTCTTTAAAAACTAAAGTCTTTACCGATTAATGAAATACTCGTAAAATAAATCTGTTGAGGAGTGATGTAATGAAACGTTTATTATCAATTGCGTTATGTATTATTTTTATAGTTTCTTCCTTTGCAGGTTGTAGTAGCAATGAGGCTACCACTCCTAAGGTTCGCATAGCAGGAATTATAAATTCCCCTACCGCATTTCTTTCAAATATGCTTGAAAAAAGCGATGGAGATAACCAATATCAACCCACAATTGTTAACCTACCAAGTAGGGTTAGACAGTTATTAGCAGATGGCGAATGTGACATTGCTGTTGTTCCTGTTGATACCGCTTGTAATCTTTTTAACAAACCAAACCCTGAAATTAAAGTTATTGCAGGAATCTCCGTTGGTGGATTTGAACTTATTTCTTCCAAAAAAATAACAAGTTTTGAGGAACTAAACGGTGCTACAATTCACCTTACACAGCGTGATACTCTTATGGCAAATCTTTTTGAGCATCTACTTAAACGTTATAAATTGGTGCTTAATAAGGACTACAAGTTCAGTTACGCTAACGATCTTATTCAGCTTAAAGATTCCTTTAGTGAAAAAGAGGCCGAATTTGCTTTGTTGCCATCAGCCGAGGCAGCTTTGCTTAGAACTGAAATCAGTGGACTTACAAGTTACAATATTACCGAAGAACTTGCAAAAAAATTCAAAAAACCCTCTATAATCACCTACTGTGTTATAGGTACATCCACCTTCATAGAAAAAAATCCAAAAGTAATCGATACCTTATTAAAGGATGTTAAAGCTTCCATTATTAAAACAAAACAAGCCTCCGGTACTACGGTTCAACTCGCAAAAAAGCACAACATTTTAACAGATGATAATTACAATGAAGATTTTCTATTTGAATTAAAGCCATCATTTATTTCAGGTAGTTCAATGAGAAAAAAGCTCAACGCCTACTTTAAATTTATTGATAAATTCAAGCCTACCTTGGTTAACAAGATTATCAACAATAAAGATTTTTACTATATTTCAAAAAATGATTCTAAATCCACTTCAAAATCCAATTCCGCAAGCAGTTCTACCACCCCCTCCTCAGCGGCTTCAAAAACACAAAAATGATACTTGCCAAATTTCACATTTTGCACCCCCAATATTGGGGGTGCATTGTCATTTTGTTAAAATTTAAACAAATATTAGTTTTTTTCTTGCATTTTCGACTGTTTGACCTTATAATAAATATAATGGCTTATTATGAGGTTAATTTAGTAAGCCACCGTAATGAAATAATTTTATTGAAAGGAGTTTCTCTTATGAATTATTCTCATGAAGTGGAACAAATGTGTCCTCTCGCTAAGGGCGCTTATCACGGCCCCGCTCCCATTCCCGAAGAAGGCAAATGGGTACAGGTAAAAGAAGTTAAGGATATTTCCGGTCTTACTCACGGTATTGGCTGGTGTGCTCCTCAGCAAGGTACCTGCAAACTTACTCTTAACGTTAAAGAAGGCGTAATTGAAGAAGCATTGGTTGAAACCATTGGTTGCTCCGGTATGACTCACTCTGCCGCTATGGCTTCTGAAATCCTTATTGGTAAAACCCTTCTCGAAGCTCTTAACACCGACCTCGTTTGCGATGCTATTAACACCGCAATGCGTGAACTCTTCTTACAGATCGTTTACGGTCGTACTCAGACTGCATTCTCTGAAGATGGTCTTCCTGTTGGTGCAGGTCTTGAGGATCTTGGTAAAGGTCTTCGCTCACAAACCGGTACTACCTATGCTACCAAGGCAAAAGGCCCCCGTTACTTAGAGCTTGCTGAAGGTTACATCACCAAGGTTGCTGTTGACGAAGAAGGCACCATCATCGGTTACAAATTCGTTCACCTTGGCAAAATGATGGATATGATTAAAAAGGGTATGGACGCTAACGAAGCTTTAGCTAAAGCTAGCGGTCAGTATGGTCGTGTTGATGACGCTGCTAAGCTCATTGACCCCCGTGAAGAATAATTAGGAGGAAACGATAATGCCATTATTTGAAAGTTTTGACAGAAGAATCAAACAAATCAACGAAGAACTCGCAAAGCACGGCATCGCTTCCGTTGAAGAGGCTAAAGAAATCTGCGATAAAGCAGGCGTTGATGCTTATAACATCGTTAAAGGCATTCAGCCCATCTGCTTTGAAAATGCCGCTTGGGCATACGTTGTAGGTTGTGCTATTGCTATCAAAGATGAAGTTAAATCCGCCGCAGAGGCTGCTGAGAAAATTGGTCTTGGCTTACAGTCTTTCTGCATCCCCGGTTCCGTTGCTGACGACCGTAAGGTTGGTCTTGGCCACGGTAACTTAGGCTCTATGCTTCTCCGTGAGGAGACCAAATGCTTCGCATTCCTTGCAGGTCACGAATCTTTCGCTGCTGCTGAGGGTGCTATTGGTCTTGCTAACAGCGCTAACAAAGCTCGTAAAGAGCCCCTTCGCGTTATCCTTAACGGCTTAGGTAAAGATGCTGCTCAAATCATCTCCCGTATTAACGGCTTCACCTACGTTCAAACTCAGTTTGATTATTACACCGGTGAATTAAAGATTGTTAAAGAAACCGCTTATTCTAAGGGCGAGCGTGCAAAGGTTCGCTGCTATGGTGCAGACGATGTTCGTGAGGGCGTTGCAATTATGCACAAAGAGGGTGTTGACGTTTCCATCACCGGTAACTCCACCAACCCCACTCGCTTCCAGCATCCCGTTGCAGGCACCTACAAAAAGGAATGCATCGAGCAGGGTAAAAAATACTTCTCC
>JAZSJA010000096.1:0-23345 GCA_045534095.1 Acutalibacteraceae bacterium
TAATCAACCTGACGAAGATCCTTGGTATGGACTTCAGGCTATTGTTGGTGCCCTTTGTGCCCAGTCTTTTGGTGTAAGTAATATCATAAGCTGGCAGGCAATCGATCAGCTTTGGACAGACCAAACCAACACCGGCGGCGAGTTCATTGATGGTATTCATATGTGTGGTGCAATGCCCTCACTCTTCAATTCCGACGTTCCTCGTGGTGAGTATTATATGTGGGGTCTTTTCTCCAGATATAACGGCTATGAAAAAGGTAAGGTTTATAAAACTGACTACGTTAATGAATACTGGATTTCAGGACTTCATTTAGGTGTAGTTGAGCATGCAGATGGCAACTGGACCATTACCGTTGTTAATGCTGATGCTATTGAAGATCGCATTTTCCAACTCAATTTGGAAAAAGCAATTGGAAAAACCTTCTATCGTCATACCGAAAACGTTAATACCTGCCAAAGAAATACCGGTGCGGTTATCGCCGATGTAGATAAGGTTTTTGTTAACGTTAAGGATAAAATTAAAGATATGCTCCCCGCAGGTACTGTAGCAATCTACACTACTATTGAGGATCAAAGATAAGTAATATAAACACCCCGCAATAGAGTTATTTCTATTGCGGGGATATTTTTTGCACCAAATAGGTTTTTGTAATTTAATTGCCGTAAATTTACTTTGTTAAGGTTCCTCCATCGGTTTTAAGGAGTATAAAAATCTGTTCCTCGTTTAAGGTTTCGGTGTTCACGTAAACCAAAATTTCCTCTTTTTCCTCCCCCGTACACAAAAATTCATAACAATATAGTTCCTTTTGCCCGCCCGAGGGTATAATTGCCATATGGGTGCTTTTGATTTTTAGATGAGGACTTATAACCTGAGCCGCATCTTTGGTTGTGTGAATAGGCACTTTAAGTGTGCGGGCTTTGTGATTCATCAAAAATCCTCTCGCCTCATAAAAAACCACCTCGTTGTTATCAAGGGCAACTCCTATTTTAATAAGGTCGGGGTAACAAATGGTATCATCCTGAAGAAAGGCGAAATTCACAACGCATACACCCTCATCAGCAAAATAATAGCTCGTTTCAAAATTACCAATCTCAAGAGTTTTAATATATTTTTTTGCCGTTTCAACAGCACCATCGTAATCGACACCCGTGGGATTTATTTCCCTGGTTTTCCTAAAGGAGCAAAGATATCCGCCTTTTTTAGTAATTGATATGGTACCACCCTTAAATTCAAAAACATAGGACGGCATTTTACCCTCTTCCATTCGGGAAAGATATAAATCATCAGAATCCATAGATAAATATTTGGCGGCAAGATTTTTGGCGGCAGATTCAGAAATTGCCTTTGCATTTTTAAGCATTTCAGGATTTTTCTCTAAAATATGGTCGGAAAAAGGACCATCATAAATTAGAGTGGGGTAGTCGCTCAGTGCCTCTTCGGTTTGCCCCAAAGGGGACAGGCTATCATTTGGAATTTCCACGTCGTTTAGAGTGTTATCAATTTCATTTTCCCAATTTTCTGTGGTGTTATAAATTGCTTGGGCATCATTAAAGCCGTCACTTAAATTCTTGGCGATTTTTGAAAGCTTAAATAAATTTTCTCGCTCCTTTGGGCTTATTTCCTGACCCTTTGCAACGCTATTAGAAAGGGATAAGGAATAATCGCTGACTTGGTTTAAAAATTTTGAAACAGTTTCGGTGCTTTGGTGGTTTGCGGGGAGTGCGTTCAAGGCGGCTGAGGCGGTGCCTGTTTGCAAAACAAGTCTGTTGGTAAGGGCAGTAAAGGTTGCCGGTGTACCAACGTAAAGTGCTTTCCCTAGGGTTATGGAAATGTTTTCCATCTCACTACTAAGGCTCTCCATAGCCGATTGATACCTATAAATAAGCTGTGTTTTAAGATTTTTTATTTTGTGTGAGTTATATATAACGTTACCTAAAAACACTAGTGAAAAAGCCACAAGAAAACTGATAATTCTTACAAGACAACGCTTTTTTAAGTAAATTTTCATTTTTATCACCTAAAAAGAGTATTCCCTTAAAATTCAAATTTATTAAGCATTATATTAACCTATAAGAAAAATGTGGTGCTAATGGCAAAAAATCAAATTTGTACGAAACCTTTTTCGGTATGTCGTAAACGCCATACCCTACAAATTACACTCACCATTCCTACGTTCAAATAACAATTTATCTGTGACCTTATGGCCGCGGAACGAGATTGTGACGATGATTAAAACCTATTCGGATAAAAAGAACGCTTGGCGTTCAAATAACAATTTATCGCTCCCTTTCCGGCCGCGGAACGGATCTTTGCCGTTCGCACAAATCTTTTTCGGAATAAAAATAAAATCCGCAACGAAAGTGCTTTTTCACACTTTTATTGCAGATTTTATGCTTCTTTTATTCTTATTTAAAGGGATTTAATAAATTTTGGTTTTTATAACTATTTAATATTTATTTTATTCAGTTGTTTTGTTTTTGCAAATATCCACAAGGTAAACGGCAATGAAAAATGCCATAAACAAGCCGGTGATTGGGTTATCAATCGGGGTATGAACAAAGGTGAAATCACCCACTACATAAGTAATCAAGCAGGGGATAGAGGAAACTGCGGTGAAAAGCACCGCTGCAATTCCCGTTGCAACAAGCTTTCTGTTAGTTGTTGATTTTGAAATAGAGCAAATGGATTTTCCGAAAAACAAAAAGAATACAAGTGTTGAAATAAGCATAAGCACGTCGTAAAGGTTTTCGGATATGTTGGACATTCCCGTAAAGCAAATGAAGGTGGACATAAGCCTTACAACCCACGCAACAATAAACACAATGCTTAGTTCAGGATGTATTTTTTTGTTAAAGAGTATGGCTGCACCTAACCAACAAAAAGCGGCGGCAGAGGCCAAAATCATAATTACTCTAAGCCCTAAAAGAAACTCGGGTACGGCGGTAAGGGTAACTGTATTTATAAAGGGCTCTATAAAATTGGCTATTCCCGCAAAAAGTGCGGCAGTTCCTAAAATAACAGAGGAGGATGGTGCGGTAGATAATTCTTTTTTATCAAAAAGGAATATCAAAAGGGAGGCAAAGGCAATTATGCCAACCAAAACCACCATAATGGTTATGCCGATTCCCTCAAGCCCTTCTTTATAAAATCCGCTTTTTGAATCGGTTAAAATTATAAGTTGAATGGTGCGAAGTATAACCGCCGAAACAAGTGCAACTGCGGCAAATATAAAAATTTTAAGATGTTTCATAGTTTTACCTCTATTTAATTTCGCCTAAGGATAAAGCCTTTAGATAGGCGTTTATAAATCCATCTAAATCGCCATCCATAACGGCGCCTATATTTCCGTTTTCAAAATTGGTGCGATGGTCTTTTGCAAGGGTATAGGGCATAAATACGTAGGAGCGTATTTGTGAACCCCAAGCAATTTCCTTTTGTACACCCTTTATATCCTCAATTTTATCCAAATGCTCACGTTCTTTGATTTCTACAAGCTTGGATTTAAGCATTTTAAGGGCAACCTCGCGATTTTGGTGTTGGCTTCGCTCGTTTTGGCAAGCAACAATAATTCCGGTTGGAAGGTGAGTGATTCTTATTGCAGATTCGGTTTTATTAACGTGCTGACCACCTGCACCGCCCGAACGGTAGGTGTCTACCTTTAAATCTTCAGGGCGAATGTCAATCTCTACGTCGTCGTCAATTTCCGGCATAACCTCAAGGGAGGCGAAGGAGGTGTGACGGCGACCTGAGGAGTCAAATGGGGAGATTCTAACCAAACGGTGTACACCTGTTTCACCCTTTAAATATCCATAGGCGTTTTCACCCTCTACCTGTAAAACAGCACTTTTAAGACCTGCTTCCTCGCCGTCTAAAAAGTCAAGCATTTTCACCTTAAAGCCGTGAGCTTCGCCCCAACGGGTGTACATTCTTACAAGCATTTGGTTCCAGTCTTGTGCTTCGGTACCACCTGCACCTGCGTGGAAGGTGAGAAGAGCGTTTTTGCTGTCATATTCGCCTGTAAGTAAGGTAGAAAGAGTGGCGGCCGAAAGCTTGTTTTCAAATTCGCTGACGCCCTCAACAATTTCTTCCAAAAGAGAAAGGTCTTCCTCTTCATTAGCGAGTTCAATAAGAGTTAGCAAATCGTCAAACTGATTTTTAATATCGGCGGCCATTTCAACCTTGCCTTTTTTTACGCTAATCTGTTTTAAAACTTCACCCGAGTTGGTTTGGTCATCCCAAAATCCGGGTAGTGTAGTTCTGTTTTCAAGCTCCTCAATCTCTTTGCTGAGCTGTTCAAGGCCAAGAGCATCCTCAAGTGCAGTTACCTCAGCTCTAAAGCCCTCAAGTTTTAGTCTTTGTTCATCAAATTCTATCATTATAAACTCCTATTTTGCTAAAAAAGCCACCCAATTATTTGTAGTCATTTTTTCTATAATGGTATAACCGCGTTCCTTTAAAGCGTCTTCAACCTCGTCGGCTCTAATATCAATTATGCCCGAGCATAGGAAGTAACCATCCTTTTTCATATGCTTTCTGGCCGAATCGGCAAGGGCAATAATTGCATCGGCGACAATGTTAGCAACAACAATATCATAGGTTTCGGTTATTTCATCGTCTAAATTACCAAGAATATATTTAGCTTTATCCTCAATGCCGTTTAAAGCGGCATTTTCCTTTGCAACCTTTACGGCAACAGGGTCAATATCTACACCAACAACGTCCTTAGCACCAAGTAAAATGGCGGCGATGGAAAGAATGCCACTGCCCGAACCAATATCAAGCACGGTGATATCGGGGGTAACGAGCTTTTCAAGTGCCTCAAGGCACATAGAGGTGGTGGCGTGAGTACCCGTACCAAAAGCGGCACCGGGGTCTAGATTAAGCACAACTCGGCCATCTTTATTATCGTATTCTTCCCAGCTTGGGCGAATACAAAGACGCTCGCCGATTTCGGTGCATTTGAAAAACTGTTTCCAGTTATTCTCCCATTCTTCCTCAGAAATATCAATTTCGCCCAGCTCGTGCTCAATGCCAAGAGCAGTAAGACGTTCGGTTATATATTCAATGCTTTCCTTTGGATTAACTTCCTTTGAAAGATAAATATGAATTATAGAATGGGTGCGGTCGCTTTTTACTAACTCCTCATCAATTAAATCAATATGAGCTATTTCCATTGCACCTTGCTCTAAATCGGAGTAATCCTCAATATAAATTCCGTAAGATACTGTCATATTAGCAATAGCGGCTGCCTCATCGGTTGCCTCTGTGGGAACTTTGATTTTAATTTCGGTCCAATCCATATTCAAAACCCTTTCGGAAAATTATTTGAATTAAGGCATAATAACCTTATTATACAAATATACCACATTTTGTCTTTAAATGCAAACAAATACTTAAAAAAATATAGAATCATAGTAATTGTTTTTTAAAAATATCAAAAAAATCTTGTCTATATAAGTAAAATATGATATAATTTTAAAGATTTTTACAAGAAAGAGGTATAA
Source organism: Acutalibacteraceae bacterium (assembly GCA_045534095.1). GTDB lineage: Bacteria > Bacillota > Clostridia > Oscillospirales > Acutalibacteraceae > UMGS1279. The sequence continues at coordinate 5,506 of JAZSJA010000096.1, forward strand.
AAATTGGCTAAGCTTTCACTAGGTTCTGTTGATTTAACCAAAGGTACGCCTTGGAAACAAATTTTGATATTCACCCTACCTATGCTTATTGGTAACATAGCACAACAGCTTTATAGTACCGTTGATACTATTGTTGTAGGTAACTATGCCGAAAATGGTAAAAACGCAATAGCGGCGGTAGGTAGCGCACTACCAATACTTAATATGATGTTGGTTTTATTCATTGGTATTTCGGCGGGTGCCAGCGTTATGGTAGCACAGTATTTTGGTGCCAGAAACCGCAAAGCCCTATCTCTTACCGTTGGTAACTGTATTACCGCTACGGCCATAGCTACCGTAGGTTTGATTGTTTTGCTTTTCCCGGTGCTAAAGCCAATATTGGTTATGCTAAAAACACCGATAGCAATTCGTCAGGATTGTTATGAATACCTTATGATTTCCCTTGTGGGTATTGCAGGTATGGCCTTTTATAACATTTTAAGCGGTATTTTAAGAGGACTTGGCGATTCATTCTCTGCCCTTATTTATCTGCTTGTTGCCACCGTCACAAATATCGCACTTGATATATGGTTTGTTGCGGGGCTTGAAATGGGTGTAGCGGGAGTTGCACTTGCTACAGTTATTGCACAGTGCATTTCATCAGCACTTTGCCTTTTAAAGCTATCCAGAATGGGTCAGCATTTTGACTTTGGACTTAAATATTTAAAACCCACTAAAAATTATCTAGTAACCCTTATTAAACTGGGAATTCCCTCAGGACTTACTCAGGCAATAATTTCCTCTGCCATGATAATTGTACAAGCCTTAACCAATCAGTTTGGAGAGGAATTTATAGCTGCTAACGTAATTATTATGCGTGTGGATGGCTTTGCCATGATGCCTAACTTGTCTTTTGGAATGGCTCTTACCACCTATGCCGGACAAAACGTGGGTGCCGGACTTTATGATAGAGTTAAAAAAGGTGCAAAGCAAGGTGCTTTTATGGCGGTTGCCTGTTCTGCTGTAATAACCGTAGTAATTCTTTTGTTTGGTAAACACCTTATGGGATTGTTTATTGATTCCTCTGAAACCGATGCTAGCGGCATTGTGGATTTAAGTTATCGTCTTATGATGATTTTGGCAGTAGGATATATAGCAATGGCGGTTACTCAAAGCCTTTCGGGTATTATGCGTGGTGCAGGCGATACTATGACGCCAATGTGGATTTCTTTAATAACTACCGTTGCCGTTCGCGTTCCTATTGCATATGGAATTTCATATTTAACTGCTACTGAAGCACTCCCAAACGGACGAAAAGAATGTATACAAATATCCCTTCTTTGCTCTTGGGTGTTAGGTGCTGTTTTAACAGCGATTTTCTATGCACGCGGCAAATGGAGATCAAAGGCAATTAAATAAAACCTTAATTATAAAAATAACTGTCGGTTATAAAAATCGGCAGTTATTTTTTTGTTCTTTTTTAAAAAGGCATAATCTCTTTTAAAAAGTGGGATATTAAGTAAAGGTATAATTTTTTAATCCTATTGTATCTTTTTGGCAAAACTACCATATTTTTGTAGGAATTGCACAAAAGTAGAGGCTTAATATTTATACCTACCTTTTAAAATACACAAAAAACCACTTGCTAAACAAAATCGTTAGTGTTATAATATAGTAGTAATATAGTGTTTTTGTTTGGCAAGTGGTTAAAGGGAGAAATACCATGCCGGATAAAGATTTTACGTTAAACAAAGATTTCGGATTTACCGTTATAGATAACGCCTATGAATTTTTAGGCGGTCACCTTTGCGAGATAAATCTTAAAAAGGGTGCACTTTTCAGAGCTTGGGCACCAAATGCCACAGAGGTTTCGGTGGTTGGGGATTTTAATAATTGGAATACCGAAATTCATAAAATGGAGCGGTGCTTTGGGGGAATTTGGGAAATCTTTATTCCGAATTTAAAGGAGTATGACTGTTACAAATTTGCCCTTTTGGATTCTAAAGGCAAAATACACTTCAAGTCTGACCCCTATGCCTTCCACACCGAAACCGCACCTGCAAATGCTTCAAAACTGTTTAATATAAATAATTATGTTTGGCGGGACGAAGAATGGATAGCAAAACGAAAGTCCCAAAAGATTTATGACAGCCCTGTTAATATATATGAGGTGCATCTACCCTCCTGGAAGCGTCAAGCCGATGGTAGTTTTTTGCCCTACGCCGAGCTGGCGGTGTTTCTTGCTGAGTATCTTAAAGTTATGGGGTACACCCATATTGAGCTTATGCCAATAACGGAATATCCCTTTGATGGTTCATGGGGTTATCAGGCAACGGGGTATTTTGCCCCAACCTCAAGATTCGGCTCGCCTAATGATTTTAAAAATTTTATTGATATTTTTCATTCCTACGGCATAGGTATTATTTTAGATTGGGTGCCTGCCCATTTCCCAAAAGATGATTTTGGACTTTACCGTTTTGATGGCACGCCTCTTTATGAATACTCAGATCCCCTTAAAGGGGAGCATAAGGCTTGGGGCACCGCCGTATTTGATTTTGGCAGGGTAGAGGTCGCAAGTTTTTTGGTGTCCTCGGCACTTTTTTGGTTAAAAGAATATCATGTAGACGGCATCAGAGTAGATGCAGTCGCCTCAATGCTTTATTTGGATTATGACCGAAAAGAGGGGGAGTGGAGAAAAAACTCTGTCGGAACAAATGAGAATTTAGAGGCAGTCTGGTTTTTTGAGGAACTTAGCAAAAGGGTTTTTGGTTTTGATGAATCTGTAATGCTTATTGCCGAAGAATCTACTGCGTGGCCCATGGTCACAAAGCCAACCTATGACGGCGGATTGGGATTTAATTTCAAGTGGAATATGGGTTGGATGAACGATATGCTGAAATTTATGTCTATGGATCCCATAGGCCGTAAATATAACCATAACGCCATAACGTTTTCACTGGTTTACGCCTTTAGCGAGAATTTTATTTTGCCAATTTCCCACGATGAGGTAGTTCACGGCAAGGGCTCTATGATAGAAAAAATGTATGGAAGCTATGATGAAAAATTTGCATCCCTTCGCACTTTTTTTGCCTATATGATGGCTCATCCCGGCAAAAAGCTGACCTTTATGGGGCAGGAGTTTGCTCAGTTTTTGGAGTGGAGATTTAACGAGCAGCTTGATTGGGGGATTTTAAATTTCAATTCCCACCGTCAAATGCAGCATTTCGTAAAAGAGCTTAACCATTTTTATTTAAAAGAGCCTGCTTTTTGGCAACGTGATTTTAGTTGGAGCGGCTTTTCCTGGATTTCTCACGATGATAATAATCATAGCATTATCGCCTTTAGAAGATTTTCAAATTCGGGGGATGAAATTATAGTAGTATGTAATTTTTTGCCCGTAAAAAGAGAAAATTACCGAATAGGTTTACCATATTTTGGCGAATATAGGCGTGTTTTCACCACCAACAAAAATGAATATGGCGGTGACGAAAAAAATGAAAGCCTAAAATTCAAAAGCGAAAAAATATTTATGCACGGATTGGATTTTTCTGCGGAATTTTCTATTCCCGCATTATCAACCGAATTTTTTAAATGCAGTAAAAAATTCAGCTTAAAAAAACCGAGAGAGTCGGTTGAAAAATATAAAAAATAAACCATTAGGAGATGAGGTTTTGAAAAAAAGTGAATGTGTTGCCATGCTATTGGCAGGCGGACAAGGCAGTAGATTAGGTGTTCTGACCCAAAAAATTGCAAAGCCTGCAGTTCCCTACGGCGGAAAGTACAGAATTATAGATTTTCCACTTTCAAACTGCATAAACTCAGGGATTGAAACCGTGGGCGTGCTTACTCAGTATCAACCCTTGGAGCTTAATGATTATATCGGCTCGGGTAAGCCTTGGGATCTTGACAGACTTAGCGGCGGTGTTCACGTGTTACCTCCATATCAAAAAATCGAGGGTGCAGATTGGTATAAAGGTACCGCCAATGCAATTTATCAGAATATTCCGTTTATTGAGCGTTATAACCCTGAATACGTACTTATTCTTTCGGGTGACCATATCTATAAAATGGATTATTCTGAAATGCTTGCAAAACATAAGGAAAGTAATGTAGATTGCACCATAGCCGTTTTACAGGTTCCTATGGATGAGGCGTCACGTTTTGGTATTATGAACGCCAACCCCGATGGTACAATTTATGAATTTGAGGAAAAACCCGCCAATCCCAAAAGCAATCTGGCTTCTATGGGTATTTACATTTTTAATTGGTCGGTGCTCAGAAGGTATTTAGAGCAGGATGAAAAAGATCCCTCCTCCTCAAACGATTTTGGTAAAAATATTATCCCTGCAATGTTAAATGCAGGCGAAAAGCTTATGGCTTATCCTTTTGCAGATTATTGGAAGGACGTTGGAACCATCGATTCCCTTTGGGAGGCTAATTTGGATTTGCTTAATCCTAAGGTGGAGCTTGATTTATCCGACCCAAATTGGCGTATCTATTCCAGAACTCCCTCCGCTGCACCCCAATACATCGCCGATACCGCCGAGGTTCAAAACTCTCTCATCACCGAGGGCTGTGAGGTTTCAGGCAAGGTGGATTTCTCTATTCTCTTTGATAACGTTACCGTTGAAGAGGGTGCCGAGGTTAGGGATTCTCTTATTATGCCCGGTGCAGTAATTAAAAGCGGGGCATCGGTGCAGTATGCTATTGTTGCCGAAAATACCGTTGTTGAAAGCGGTGCAAAAATTGGCGAGCGTCCCGAAGACGTATCCAATTTGGAGGAATGGGGAATTGCCGTTGTAGGTGCTGATCTTACGGTTGGCAAAAATGCTTTCGTTTCGGCTAAAGCAATGGTTACCGAATCATTAAAGGAGGGCGAAAAAGTATGAAGAAAAATAACGTAATGGGCGTAGTTTTCGCCAATGTTCACGATGATATGATTCACGACCTTACAGAGGTTCGCTCTATGGCGTCGGTACCCTTTGGAGGTCGATACCGTCTAATAGATTTCCCCCTTTCAAATCTTGTAAACGCAGGCGTTTCCAAGGTGGGAATAATTCCAAAATACAACTACCACTCACTTATGGATCATTTAGGCTCAGGTAAACCATGGGATCTTGACCGCAAAAGCGGTGGACTTTCAATTCTTCCCCCATACCTTACTCCTGAGGTAAGTATGTATGCAGGGCATATAGATTCCCTCAACACTATTATGAGTTATATTAGGAGCAGCAAAGAAGAATATATTGTTCTTTGTGATGCAGACGTGGTTGGCAACATAGATATTTCTAAAATGCTTAATGCCCATTTTGAAAGCGGAGCAGACATTACAATAGCCTATAAAAACGGTCCTCTCCCCAAAAGCAAGAATGATATTATGTCTTTCCAGATGGATAAAAGCGGCAGAATTGTTAAAATTCGTCTACCCGAAAGCTATGGTGAAACCTGTGATTTCAGCCTAGACGTTGTTGTTATGAAACGTACCCTACTTATGGAGCTTGTTAAAACCGCAAGGGAAGAGAATATGAGCCGTAAGTGGAGCGACGTTATTTCCGCTAAAATGGAGGAGCTTAAAATCTTTGGTTATGCCGTAAAGGAGTTTGCGTGGGTTATTGACGGAACTGAATCCTATGCAAATGCCAACTTTGCTTTGCTTAATCCCAAGGTTCGTGCCGAACTTTTCACAAACGAGCGTCCCATCTATACCAAAAACCGCGACGACGTTCCAACCCGTTACGGACTTAACTCAAAGGTTTCCAACTCTCTTATAGCAGATGGTTGCGTTATTGAGGGTGAGGTTAGAAACTGTATTATTTTCCGCGGCGTAAAGGTGGAGGAGGGCGCAAGCCTTTCAAACTGCATTATTATGCAGGACTCCATTATCCGTCGTGCCGCAGATTTAAAGTTTGTTATAGCCGATAAAAATACAGAAATTACTGAGGGTAGAGCCCTTTGCGGAGCCCCGACCCACTATATGTCCATAAATAAGTCAGCTAAGGTTTAGGAGAAAGAAAATGAAAGTATTATTTGCTGCTAGTGAAGCATATCCATTTGCTATGTCGGGAGGTCTTGCCGACGTTGCAGGCGCACTTCCTAAGGCACTTAGAAGCCGCTTTGTGGGGTGCCGAGTTGTAATGCCCCTTTACGGCACCATAAGCGAGGAAATGCGGGCTAAAATGAAATTCATAACACATATTACCGTCCCCGTTGCCTGGCGCAGACAGTATTGCGGTATTTTTGAAGCACATATAGATGGTGTGATTTACTATCTTTTGGATAATCAGTATTATTTTAAAAGAGATACTCTCTATGGTCATTACGATGATGCCGAAAGATATGCATTTTTCTCACGTGCTGTTTTGGAGATACTTCCCTATATTGATTTTATCCCCGACGTTATTCATTGTAACGATTGGCAAACGGCTATGATTCCCGTTTATAAGGATAGATATTATCACGACGGTATTTACGAAAACATAAAAACAGTATTCACCATTCATAATATTCAGTATCAGGGTAAATACGGCTATGAGCTTATGCAAGACGTTTTGGGTCTTGGGGATGACTCTGCCCATTTGGTTGAGTATGAAAACTGTGTAAACCTTATGAAAGGTGCCATAGAATGTGCTGATAGAGTAACCACCGTAAGCCGTACCTATGCCGAGGAAATTCTTACCCCTTGGTATTCCTATGGATTGGATGAGATTTTAAAGCTACGAGCCTTTAAACTTAGCGGAATAGTAAATGGTATTGACACCGAGGTTTACAACCCTGAAACCGACCCGCTTATTTATAAAGGCTTTACAGCTGAGGATATTTCGGGCAAGGCGGTAAATAAAGCCGAACTCCAAAAGGAAATGGGACTCCCTGAAAAACCCGACGTACCCCTTATAGGTATTGTTAGCCGACTTGTTGGTCACAAGGGCTTTGACCTTGTTAAGGCCGTTTTTGAGGATATGCTTAAAGCCGACGTTCAGTTTGCAATACTTGGCTCAGGCGAGTGGGAATTTGAAACATTTTTCTATGATATGAAAGAAAAATATCCCGATAAAGTTGGCCTTAGACTTGGCTTTGTGCCCCAGCTTGCACACAGAATCTATGCCGGTGCAGATATATTCTTAATGCCATCTAAGAGTGAGCCTTGCGGACTTGCACAAATGGTTGCACTCCGCTACGGCACAATTCCCATTGTCAGGGAAACAGGTGGACTTAAAGATACCATTCAGGATAGCGGCGACGGTGAGGGTAACGGCTTTACCTTTGCTACCTATAACGCCCACGATATGCTGGAGGCAGTTTGGCGTGCACTTGCCGGATATTCCGACCCCGATGGTTGGAAAACCCTTGTTCTTCGTGCTATGAACTGCGATAACAGCTGGAAGCGTTCAGCCGGCGAGTACCTTAAAATCTATAAAGAGCTTGCAAAATAAAACGTAAATATAATAACTGAATTTGTAAAAGAATAGCACCTAAGACCGAATTTTGTTGGTTTTGGGTGCTTTTTAAATGCAAAACGCAGAGTACAGAATTGTTATAAGCGGTAAATTGTTATTTGAACGCTTAGCGTTCAAATTTACAAATTGTTTAATTAACATTTATTGACATATATTTCTATAAGTGTTAAAATAGTTAGGTTATAAAAATCAGCAAAAAAGGAGAAAAGTTTATATGTTAAAACGACTTTCAAAATGTATAAGAGAATATAAGCTTACGTCTATTTTAGCCCCCATCACAATAATGATGGAGGTTGTTATGGAAACCATAATTCCTTTTGTTATGGCAAGGCTTATAGATAACGGAATTAACAAAGGGGATATGAGCTACGTCGGTTGGTGTTGTGCAATACTTATTTTATGTTGCGGACTTTCAATGCTTTTTGGTACCCTTTCAGCACGTTTTGCGGCAATAGCCTCGGCCGGTTTTGCCAAAAACGTACGGCACGATATGTTTTACAAAATACAAAACTTTTCTTTTAAGAGTATAGATAAATTCTCTACATCAAGCCTTGTTACAAGACTTACTACCGACGTTTCAAACCTACAGCACTCTTATCAAATGATAATACGTATAGCATTCAGAAGCCCCGCTATCTTTCTTTTCTCCCTTATAATGGCATTTACGGTAAATCACAAGCTTTCCTTGGTGTTTTTGGCGGCTATTCCCATTTTGGCTATTGGACTTTGGGTTATTATGAGTCACGCACATCCCATTTTTAAACGCACCTTTAAAAAGTACGACAACTTAAATAACGTTGTTCAAGAAAATTTAAGGGGCGTAAGGGTTGTAAAATCCTATGTGCGTGAGGATTTTGAAAAACAAAAATTTGAGGCAGCATCAGGTGATATTTATAAGGATTTTGTAAAGGCAGAACGGCTAATAGCATTTAACTCTCCCTTAATGCAGGTTTGTATGTACGCCTGTATGCTTCTTATTGCTTGGTTCGGCTCAAAACTTATTGTGTTTGATGGTATGACCGAGGGCGAGCTTATGAGTATGATTACATATGCTTTGCAGGTGCTTTCAAGCCTTATGATGCTCTCAATGATTTTTGTAATGATAATTATTTCCCGTGCCTCAGCCGAGCGTATTTGCGAGGTTTTAGGTGAGGAAATTGACCTTAAAAATCCTGAAAGCCCTGATTTTGAGGTTAAGGATGGAAGCGTTGAGTTTAAAGACGTTACCTTTAGCTACGGCAAGAACGACTCCAGAGGCGGTAACTGCCTTAAAGGTATAAACGTTAAAATTAATTCGGGCGAAACAGTGGGAATAATAGGTGGCACAGGTAGTGCAAAATCCACGTTTATAAGCCTTATTCCACGCCTCTATGATGTAAATGAAGGTGCAGTTTTGGTGGGCGGTAAAGACGTTCGTGATTACGATACCAAAGCCCTTAGAAATCAAGTTGCCGTTGTTTTGCAAAAAAACGAACTGTTTTCCGGCACCATTAAAGAAAATCTGCGTTGGGGTAATGAAAATGCCACCGATGAGGAGTTAATCCATGCTTGTGATTTGGCACAGGCCCACGACTTTGTAAAATCCTTTCCCGATGGTTATGATACTATGATTGAGCAGGGTGGTACTAATGTTTCGGGCGGTCAAAAGCAACGCCTTTGTATTGCAAGAGCCCTACTTAAAAAGCCTAAAATCTTAATTTTAGATGATTCCACAAGTGCGGTGGATACCAAAACCGATATGTTAATCCGCAAAGCCTTTGCAGAGGAAATTCCCGGCACTACCAAGATTATAATTGCCCAGAGAATCTCCTCGGTAGAGCATGCCGATAAAATCATAGTTTTAGATGATGGAAAAATAAACGGCATTGGTAATCACTCAGAATTGCTCCAAAACAACGCAATTTATAAAGAGGTATATTATTCGCAGCAGAAAGGGGGAATCGACCAATGATGGGAGGACCAAAGCCTATGAGAAAACCGGGGATGGGCCCCGGCGGGCCAAAGCCCAAAATGGATAAGAAAGCCATGCTACGTCTTGTAAAATTGCTAGGTAAATACAAGTTAAGAATATTTTTTGTTGTAATATGTATTTTTATAAGTGCCGTTGTAAACGTTTACGTTTCATCTTGGATTGGCACCCTCATAGATGATTATATTACCCCTATGGTAGGTACGGTTAAAGCGGGCGGAGATCCCAATTTTGTACCCCTTTTAAAGGCTATTATAACTATGGGAACCGTTTGCCTTATTGGTGCGGCTGCAAGTTATCTCTATAACGTAATAATGGTAAGTGTTGCACAAGATACCTTGAAATCCGTAAGGGATAAAATGTTTGCCCATATGCAAACCCTGCCTATAAAGTATTTTGATACCAATTCCCACGGTGACGTAATGAGTCACTACACTAATGATACAGATACCCTCCGACAAATGATTTCTCAGAGTATGCCTCAACTTTTCAACTCTATAATATCTATATCATCCGTTTTCTTTGCCATGGTATCCATAAGTATTTATTTAACTATATTTGTTCTTTTTACCGTAGTTATTATGATGCTTTTTGCAGGTAAAATCGGTGGAAGAAGCTCAACCTTTTTTGTAAAACAGCAAAAGTCTCTCGGTGCCGTTAATGGATATATTGAGGAGATTGTAAACGGTCAAAAGGTAGTAAAGGTTTTTTGTTACGAGCAAAAGGCAAAAGAGCAGTTTGATAAAATGAATGAAGAACTTTGCTATAACGCAACCGAGGCAAATAAATTCGCAAACATTTTAGGCCCCATTATGGGTAATATGGGTCACATACAGTACGTTCTGATTGCCGCAGTTGGTGCCACTCTTGCCATTACGGGCTTTGGTAACATTCCCGGTGTTAATTTTGGCGGCCTTTCGGGACTCACGCTTGGCGATATTGCAGCCTTTCTGCTTTTAAGTAAAAACTTTACAATGCCAATAAATATGATTTCTCAGCAAATCAACTCGGTTGTTATGGCTCTTGCGGGTGCGTCCAGAATTTTCGCCCTTTTGGATGAACAAAGCGAGCAGGATGAGGGTTACGTTATGCTGGTAAACGCAAAAGAGGGTGAAAAGGGCATTGAAGAAACCGAAAAACATACAGGTATGTGGGCTTGGAAGCATCGCCACGGAGATGGAACGGTTACCTATACAAAGCTTGAGGGCGACGTTAAACTCACTAACGTAGATTTTGGTTATAATGAAGAAAAACAGGTGCTTTACGACATTTCTTTATACGCTAAGCCCGGTCAAAAGGTTGCCTTTGTTGGTGCTACGGGTGCAGGTAAAACCACCATTACAAATCTGATAAACCGTTTTTATGATATTAAAAGCGGAAAAATCCATTACGATGGCATTAACATTGATAAAATCAAAAAAGAGGATTTAAGACGTTCCCTTGGCGTGGTTTTACAGGACGTTAACCTCTTTACCGATACAGTTATGGAAAATATTCGATACGGTAAGCTTGATGCAACCGATGAGGAATGTATTGCCGCCGCAAAGCTTGCAGGTGCAGATGGCTTTATACGTATGCTCCCTGACGGCTATGATACCGTTCTTTCAGGGGATGGTTCAGGACTTTCTCAGGGTCAGCGTCAGCTTATCTCCATTGCTCGTGCCGCCGTTGCCGACCCACCCGTTATGATACTTGATGAGGCAACCTCATCCATCGATACCCGTACCGAGGCTATAGTTCAAAGGGGTATGGACAGACTTATGCAGGGCAGAACGGTTTTTGTTATTGCCCACCGTCTTTCCACCGTTCAGAACGCTGACGTTATTATGGTTCTTGAGCAGGGTAGAATAATCGAGCGTGGCAGCCATGATGATTTAATTGCTCAGAAGGGCAAATATTATCAACTCTATACAGGAGCATTTGAACTTTCATAAAACTAAAACCACTGTTAATTTTTAAAGATTAACGGTGGTTTTTCTTTTGCTTTTTAAGGACGTAAAAAAACAACAATATATTTTTATTAAGGGGCTAAATACAAAAATATTGAGAAATCCCCCAAAAATACTGCAACATAAGATTAATTTTTTATGCTATATTAAATATGTAAACCCATAGTCGATATCTTTTTTTTAGTAATTATGCTATAATTTTTATGGTGAAATTACAAAAAATTGAATGGCGGTATTCAGATATGGATATGTTAAAAATTGGAAATTTTATATGTCAAGAAAGAAAAAAACTTAATATTTCACAACGTGCGTTAGGGGAGTATCTTTACGTTACAGATAAAGCTATTTCAAAATGGGAGAGAGGACTATCCTGCCCCGATACGGAAAATTTAAAAAGCATTGCTATCCTTTTTAACTGCAGCATTTCCGAAATATTAAACGGCGAAAGGCGAGATATATCCAAAACCAGTAATTTGCCTGCAAAGCCAACCGAAAGAAAGGAAAATGGAGATAACTACGACTGTGATTTAGAGGTGGAGTTCAATTTTAACGGAAATTCTTCAAACTGCATTTCCTCTTATCTTTTTGGTGATAATTTAGAACATACCCGCGATTCGGTTAACGGCGGAATTTCTGCCGAGATGCTTAAAAATCGCAAATTCGCAGGTAAACCCGGTAGATTTGGTTGTGCAACCGAGTGGTATCAAATAGGAGAAAAGGCATATCTTAGTTTTGGTGATTCATATACAAAACACGCCCATGGCTACCGTATGATACGTTCCCACGAGTGTAATTCTCAGGTTATAACCAATTATAATGGGGAAAAAAGCGGAATAGGGCAGTCGGGGCTTAGTTTAAGTGCAAATACTAACTATAAAATAGAACTTGTTTGCAAAACTTTTTCAAAAATCAGTTTGTTAATTGACATAAAAGATTTAAATAACACTCTTTTTTACCATGATACAAAAGAGATAGATTTCTCTGATTTTAAAACCGTTGAGTTTAATTTTAGTCTCTCTGAACGGTGTGACAACGCAAAATTAGAAATCACCTTTAGTGAAAAATCCACCCTTACAATCGGTGCTGTTTCTTTAATGCCGACCGATAATTTCCATTCAATGCGTAGGGATGTGGTCGACCATCTAAAGGAAATAGGAGTAAGGCTTCTCAGGTGGCCGGGTGGAAATTTTGCAGGGGAATATAATTGGAAGGACGGACTTCTTCCCCGAAATGAGCGTGCTCCATTCCAATCATATTTGTGGTTGGAAACTCAACCTCACACCTTTGGATACGACTTTCACGAAATAAATATTGATGATTTTATTGCGCTTTGCAATGAAATTGGTGCCGAACCTTACGTCACAATAAATCCTACCTGGAACACCCCAAAAGAGAGTGCTGAGTGGGTGGAGTATTGTAACGGCGATGAAAACACAACCTATGGAAAACTTAGAATAGAGCGTGGGTATGAAAAGCCATATAACGTTCAGTTCTGGTCCCTTGGAAACGAATTTGGATACGGTCATATGGAAGGTGCCAACACTCCTTACGAGTACAGCAAGGCGGTATCTGCACACGCTAAAGAAATGCTAAAGGTTTCAAGTAATCTTATTTTGTGTTCCTCGGGTCCTTACCCCAACGAGGAGTGGGCAGAGCATTCGGCAAAGGCACTTTGCAAAATCTCTCCCTTGGTTTCGTTGCACCATTATGCCCATTACCCAAAATTTATAGATGAAACAAAGCGAAAAAGCGAATATTACGAGTTTATAAATAAAGTATACACCGAATATTTTCCACAGATTTTTGAACTTAGAAATCAACTTACAGATGATATTAAAATCTCACTTGATGAATGGAACGCCTGGTACGCTTGGTACCGCCCCGGCAGCGTCACTGAGGGCATTTTTGCAGCTTCCTTTATGCATATGCTTTTTAATCAAGCAGATAAATACGGCATTTTCCTCGCTTGCCATTTTGAATCGGTAAACGAGGGTGCAATAAACGTTTATAAGGATGGTGTGGAGCTCACCCCAACGGGTCAGGTTTTTGCAGTAATGAAGCACCATGCTAACGGACTTATAAGAGCCCTTTATGAGGATTTTGTTGCAACCGAAAAGAATGGCGTTTTAACCTGTACATTTATAAATCGTTCTTTTGATAAAAACAAAACCTTCACTCTTCCAATTAAGGGAGAAATTATTACAGCAGAACTTTATAGTTCCGAGGACGTTATACCATACAGCCGTTTTGAAAAAGGCGACTTGAATATAAAAAACAGCGAAGATAGTTTGAAAATAGTAATGCCAAAGCACAGTATGGCACTACTTAAAATAAAAATTTAAAGTGGAGGTATATTTATGAAAAAGTTTTTAGCACTTACTCTTTCGTTGTTAATTCTTGTTTCAACCATTGTGGTTGGTTTTACGGGAATTACCGCATCAGCCGAAACCGACAGGTCGGTCGTAGATTTAAACGATGCTTCAAAATGGGTTACAAACACCTATAAACCATCTATGAAGCTGACCGCAGTTACAGAGGATGATTTTTCGGCACTTAAAGCAGAATCTGCCGATTATCAATCAATGTATGCCGAGGTAGAACTTAAACCTTCTACTGACTATGCATTTTTGTTTGATTTTAAATCTTCTTTAAAGATTGAAAATATTCAAATCTGGCCTACAAAATGTGAGCCTACATTTACTAGCGATGGTAGCGTAACCTACAATAAAGAAAATTATACCACCGCCGACCGTATTTTATTTACGGGTGATTACGGCGGAAACAATACTTTTAGTAATCAAAATAACCACACCGACCCTCTTATTTGGTATAACGATAATGTCATTAGTTTTAAAACCAATGATAGTGATGCCTCTTACAGAATTTTCTTTAAATTTAACAAAGTAGTAAATTCTGAAATTAGCACAGCAAAAACCTTTATTTTTAAAAATGCTTACGTTAAACAAACTGCTGACGCTAAAGCAGTTGTAAAGGGTAACGGTTCAGTCACCGTTTCAAAAGAGGTTGCCTACGTAGGCGATACAGTAACCTATACGGCTACCCCTAATGAGGGAGAGGTTTTTTACGGTTGGTATAAGGGTGAGAATCTTGTTTCTGTTGATTCAACCTATGAAACAACCCTTTTAGCATATGAAACCGCCATTACTGCAAGATTTTCTACCATTAATCTTATGAATATCGCCCTTTGGGGTAAAAGTACAGGCAGAAGTTCCATTCAAATTACCGAGGCGGTAGAGGATGATTATAACACCATCAAAACGTATGATACCCAGTACGCTTACGTTTTTATAAATATGGAGTTAAAGCCCGACACCGAATATCAGATTGATTTTGATTTTAAATCTGCCTATAAGTTTGATTGTTATGAAATTTGGCCTACCAAATGCAACTGCAAACCTAATAGTGAGGGCAACGTAGCCCCCGGTGACGGATATACAACATCTGATAGACTAACTGTAAATCACAATTATTTTGGGGATAAAACCGATAATATAAACTGGTACGAAAATAATTCTATAACCTTTAAAACCAACGGCACAGATTCCTCTTATCAGTTGTTCTTTAAATATGGCGGAGTAAGAGATTCTGCTACAAACGCAACAAAATCCACCTTCTTTAAAAACTTTACCGTTAAAGAGAAGGTTTTAGCCTCTGCTACCGCACTTGGTAACGGCAGTGCAACCGTTTCAAAAACTGCAGGTTTATACGGGGATACCGTAACATATACCGCCACCCCTAATGATGGCGAGAATTTCCTTGGTTGGTACAAAAATGGTGTTTTAGTTTCTGCTGACGCCATTTACAACACCACTCTTGTTTCGGGTGACAACGCCCTTATCGCTAAATTTTCCACAAACAGTTTAATGAATGTTGCTGTTTGGGGAGAAAGTCCAAGCCGTGGTTCCATTCAAATTACCGAGGCAGTAGAGGATAACTACAACACCATTAAGGTGTATGATATTCAGTATGCTTATTTCTACGTTAATATGGAACTTAAAACCAATACAACCTACAAATTAAGCTACGATTACAAAACCGACTACAAACCTGAATACGTTGATATTTGGGCAACCAAATGCGGTGCAAAACCCAAATCGGATGGTAACGTAGGCCCCGGTGACGGCTATACCGATAACGATAAGCTTTTAAGAAAATATTTATCAAATTCAAATCTTGACAATAAAGTTTGGTATGAAAACAATACCTTAGAATTTACTACTAACGATACCGACACTTCTTATCAGTTCTTTATGAAGTTTGGTGGATTTGTAAATGATGATGCCGAAACAACAAAATCGGTATACTTTAAAAACTTTAAAGTATCTGAGCCCGTTTCGGCTACTGCCAATACCTTTGGTAATGGTACTGCCACCGCTTCCCCTGCTGACGGTGCAGTAGGTGACACTGCTACATATACCGCAACGCCTGCCGCTAACGAAAGCTTTGTTGGTTGGTATAACAACAACTTTGAATTAGTTTCAAAAGATGCCGAATACTCTGAAATCCTTGTTTCGGGTGATAATAAGCTAACTGCATATTTCACCACTAAGGATAATATGAATATTACCTCTTGGCACGCAAACCCCCTTAGAAGTGATATGCGTGTTTTAGAGGCTACTGAAAATGGCGAAAAGGTAATATCCGCTACCAACATCAGATATAATCAATACAGTCTGGATATGCTTTTAGAACCCAATACCGAGTACAAACTTACCTTTGATTTTAAATCTCCTTTGATGTTTGAAAGGATTGAAGTTTGGCCCATTAAATGTGAGCCTGCCGCTAACTCGGAGGGTAACGTAACCTATAATAAAGAAAAGTACACCGATGCCGACCGCATTTTACTTAAAGGCGGATATGACAGTTCAAATAACCTAAGCACAATGGTTGGTCATACGTCAGATACCGAGTGGTACAATAAAACTTCTGTTTCGTTTACCACCAACGATACCGACGTGGCATATAAGCTCTTCTTCAAAATGAACAATTGGGTGGACACTAACATAACAACCCCCAACGCCGCATACTTTAAAAACCTAAGCGTTGTAAAAGCGTATAATCAGGTTGTGGATTTCCCCATAATCGGCGAGGATATTAATGGAAATATTCTTGGGGCTTCAAGTGAATTTTCTACTGCCGAAACAATTAAAACCGAAAATGCAGATGGTACAGTTACCGCTAAGGTTTTATATACCACCGATGATGCAAATATGGTTATATTTAAGGGTTGGTATGAGAGCGATACCTTCCGTTCGGGTGATGAAGCCTACACCTTTAGTGCAGATGAAGTTAACGCCGATAATCTTGTTGCAAAATTTGTAAGTCGTAACATTTTAACAGGTGCCGGCAGTTTTGAAAATTATGGTGCAGAAAAAAGCCTTCGTGTTTCTCCAGCCGGTGCAGGTGTACTTCCTGAAGGCGAAAAATGGGGTATGTGGAGTAAATGGCCCACCAATGATGAGGTTACAGGCGGCTATGAATGTGAATCTACAAACGGTTCAATGGTTGTTACATCAGGTACACAGATCGGCATAAAATACCTTTCATCCCTTTCCTGGAGTGATGAATCACAGCAGTACACCAGTTCAACTGCCATAACCACTCTTGCCCCCTTAGATGGCAATAAAATGCTTAGACTTGCTGCTCCTTTCCGTTCGGCGATTCGTAAGATTGATAATCTTAATCCCAACACTAACTACACATTAAGTTTTTATGTATGGAATCCCGACAGATGGAACGCTTTACACACTGCCGTTATAACCGATACCTTGGAGCTTGAAACCTACAAGCTAACCGGTGCTAACAGCAAAACTTACGCTTCCTTTGATAGCATTATGCCGGCTAAAGATACTAACGATAGTGGTCTTGATGCCAAACATCCCGTTAGAGAATGGCAAAAAATCACCTTCAACTTCACAACAGATGAAGATGATGAATACCTATATTTACACCTGGGTCTTACAAGAAAAGATGTTTCCGGTGCAGCGGGATACGTTTATATTGATAATCTTATTTGCTACGAAAACGTATTTGAAAATATGGGTAATGCAATTCGTGCAAAGGATTCAGCCCTTCGCTTTAAATACTCAGTTGGCAATGAGTTCTTAACCGAGTATTATAAGGGCTCAGAGATGAACAAAATAGGTCTTATCGCAGCTCCTACATCCGCAATAAATGATTCCTTTACCGTTGATGGCGACTATATATTAAAAGACGTAGAGGATAACAATTTCGAGTATGTAGACGGTGATAACCGCTCAACCTACTTTACGGCAGCTCTTTACAATATTGGCAGAATTGATGCCAGAATGGATTATAATCGTTATGCCAAGGATTACACCGTTCGTTTCTATGTTGTTTACCAAAGAGAGGATGGAACCCAGTTTATAATTTATGGCTACGCCGTTACCGCAAATGTTTTTGACGTAATGTATACTATTAAGTTAAACGGCACCGATAAAGAGGATA
>JAZSJA010000017.1:0-17992 GCA_045534095.1 Acutalibacteraceae bacterium
CACCGCAGGAGTTTTTAATATTTCAAAATCAACAGTACATAAGGATGTAACAGAAAGACTTAAAATTAAAAACCCCGTATTATACAGGGAAGTTAAACAGGTTTTGGAGATAAACAAAAGGGAGCGTCACATTCGTGGCGGTCTGGCAACCAGAAGAAAATACAAAGGGCAGTAAAACCTTTTAGATCTATAAAAATAAACCCTTGGCAGGTATTGAAACTACTACAATATCTACCTTGGGTTGTTTTGTGCTATATATTAGTAGCCCGCCAGTCAAACCAGCGAGCTACTAATAGGGAGATAAAACCTTAATGATAAACTCTATCACCAAGGAACGACATAGTCTTTTTAGTTAGCAGAATTTCTAAGAGAACCTGCCGCAAGACCATTTGCTGTAAGCCATGCATCATACGCTACATAGCTGCCATCATAGTTTGCAAACGCCTCAAATGCGGCAATATCAGTTGCAGAAGGAGCAGAACCATCGGCAGAATTTCCGCAGTCGATTGCATAAGTAATATCAAATACGCAAACCGTTGCTGTATCGCCATAATAAACGTTGCCTTCAGAATCAATAACATACGCACGAACTACATATTCTTCATCATATCTATTTGTAGGAATATTAGTAAGATATGCTGTAAAGATATTTGCATCATCGGTTTTGTCAAAAAGAATAGGTGTGGTTTGGGTAGTAGAATTATATGCTATGCCCTTTACTACGTTTGCACTGTTAACTGTAAGTTCTGCACTACCCAAAAGTTCTTTGCGGGTTGCAATGGAACCGTATTCAATTACGCTGTTGGAGCTTAAATAATCCTTTGCTATACTGTTGTAAACGCGAAGACCGTTTTTGCCTGTGGAACTTGCACTAGCAGTGCGAAGGGCAGCCGCATTGTTGTAAGCGGTGGTTACCTTATTAACGTATCTTTC
The DNA here is from genome assembly GCA_045534095.1 of Acutalibacteraceae bacterium. Lineage (GTDB taxonomy): Bacteria > Bacillota > Clostridia > Oscillospirales > Acutalibacteraceae > UMGS1279. The sequence goes on from JAZSJA010000017.1 coordinate 934, forward strand.
AACAAGGGAAACTGTGATTTCATCAACATATATATCATCAACTGCACTGAAAATCACAAGATACATATATTCATTATTGCCGCTTTCAAACTCAAGATCTATCTGGTGCCAAGTGTTGGCAGCGGCATAATTGGTAGTTTTTTTGGAATATGCTACTCTATCAGCAAAAATACCATTCTTTGCAGTATATGCCATATTATTAGCCAACAAATTATAATAGCCTTTTTCTGCTTCCCATACTACTGAGCTATCACCCGCTAAAACACCGGTTCGTGAAATGATATATCCGCTTGTAGAAGCAGTTTCAGACATAAAGTTATACGAAACGGTATATTTTGCATTCTTTTCTACAGGGAACTTGTAGGTTGCATACTGACTTATTGAATGAAGCTTTAAGGAACAAACGTCGCCGTCGTTTATATATTTTTCATCATTATTGGTGGTAACTGTAGCCCAACTTCCCGCAGCAATACCATCGGTTTCGTTAACATAGGTTGTGTTGCTAGCATAAATATTCCAATCATTAACTTGAGAGTGTACAGGTGGGGGAAGAATTTCTGTTAAAACAAAGTCATCTAAATAGCACACATAACCTGCACTAAAGGCAAAGCGGAACTCTAACATATATTCGGTGGTATCATCGGTGGTAAAGGTTACAGAAACCTCTTTCCAATCTGTTGTAGCGGTGCCGCTGGGTACAACAGCTATAAATTGCGCAGGACCGGAGTTCCATTCATTAAATGCAGTACCTTTTTTAATAATATGAGACGTAAAGTAATATGTGTTTGATCCTACGGTAGACGTTGCGCTCGGCTTATATTTAAAGCTGAGAGTATACTCTGTGTTAGCTTTAAGAGTCGGGAAATTGGCGGCAACGCTGAAAGCATTACCGTTAATCTTTATAGATTTTCCACTGCCATCTGCATCTACTGTTGTATCATTGGTTATATTATTCCAACCCATTTTAGTTTGGCAGGATTCACCGTCGTAATTTGGTGTGCCCTGATAGTTTGTATCAGAGGGATATGATGTGTTATAAATACCCCAATTATTAAGATTTTCAAAGGAGCTTACTTCTTTAAGCTGCAATTCATCGACATAGAAATTATTATTGTTTGCTACAGCAAAACGGAACACAAAATACATTTGTTCATTGTTTCCGCTGTTGAATGAGTGGTTAACCTTATGCCATTTGCCACCCTCTTGCCATTGGGTAACGTTACCGCGAACGGTAGTTGTGCTTACACCATCTTTTTGGGTTGCCCAAAGACCACTGTCGCAACGGGCAGAGCCTGAGCTTGTATAAATATCATAGCAACCGTCTTTGCCCCAATCTGCAGTTCCGCCAGCCGAAACAATAGCTGAATGGGAAAGAATTTTATCGGTAGAGTTTGTACCGTCGTACATCATATAGTAAGTAAAGGTGTAGGCAGTATTGGGCTTAACGTCCAATTTAACGGATGCATATTGGGTATATGCATTAAAACGCAAAGAAGAAGCGTCTCCACCGTAGGTTTTTGATGTATTGGTGTTTTTGGTTACGCTACCCCAGCTACTGATAGTGGCGGTTGTGCCTATACCAACATTATTGGAATAAATTATCCAGTTAGCAGGATCATCTAAACCGCTTGGAATGCTGGCCGCTGATACAGGGAACGAGCATAAGCTTACAAACGTTAAGCTTAATACTAATGCAAGGGATAAAAGCTTTTTCATTTTTATTTACCTCCATAAAATTTTGTTAGACTTTATTAAATTATGCATATAAAAGCATAACAGTCTACTTATTATAATTATTCTATACCGGGTTATAAGCATCGGATGATAACTCAACATCCCAGCCTGCAACTTTTTGTGCAAGGAGTACAAGGTCTTTCAAGTTGCAAAGTGTATCACCATTTGTATCTAAAGCTTTTTCAAGGTAGGTTATATCGTTCCAACCTGCAAGATGTTTAGCAAGTGTAGTAACATCTTTTAAATCTACAACCTTACTGCCATCAATATCGCCGGGAATAAAATCGGGTTCATCAAATGCCGATAAAATACCTTGTGCCATAACTCTTACACCAAAGTCATCTACATGGTTGCAGTTGTTGCTGAGATAATCTGCAGGGAGCTTGCTTTTGGTTATTTCTTTGAATGCCGATGTTATTTTAACGGTTGCAACACCTATGTTTTCGGTTTCAAGCTCTACTAATTTTTCTTCAAACTCAATAAAGCGACCTTCGGCATATCTTTCGACAGTACCGTTAGAAAGGGGATATGACCAAAGTAATACCTCCGCATTTTCATTACCGTTAACAGTGTTAGGATCACGAATTATATCAATAATAGACTGCATATAGGTTTTATAATTGTCTGCGGTTATGTACCCGCCCGAAAGGTCATTAGCACCAAATGAGGTTATTAGTAAGTCCGTTTTAAAATCACCAAGCCAAGCAAGTCTGTTTGCAAGCTCCTCCACACCCCATTTAGAAGTTTCACCCTCTAAGGCTATGTTTTTTATATTGATGGTAGCGCTAGGATATTTTTCTTTAAGCTCACCTAAAACCATATCCATCCAAGTTTCGGCATAGGGTGCCATATCTAAAACATTGTTTTCTAAGGTGCCGTTATTATCATAGTTTTGGTTATTAAGACCGCTGGAGCTCCATCCGCAGGAGGTACTTGCACCAAAAACTACAATATTTATAGTTTCTCCATTTTGAAGCTTTTCTAGGGTTTTGGGTAATAAATAAGATTTGCCATTGAAAGTTATTCCTTGATAACCTTCGTTTTCCTCCCATTTATCGATATGCTTATAGGTTATGGCTAAAGAATATTTTGCGTGATTTATATCGCTTAACAACTCAATGGTTTTCAGGTTGTTTTCAATGTAATAGTACTGTTCATCGGTTGTAGCATCTGCGAAATCCTTGGTAAGAGTCGTGGGATATGCTGCTATGCGCGAGCCTTGAAGTAATTTAATCTGACCATCGGCAGTTATTTCAAAATCAACACCATTTATATATGTTGTTTTTAAATCATAAGAACGAACGGAAATAACCTCGCTTATAGGATAAAGAAGCTTTGCAGTATCTCTGCCCTCATAGAACATTACACTTTCGTGATAAACAGTATCGCCCTCGTCAAAGGATTTTAAATATAATTCTCTGTTATATTTGGTTAAATCGTTACCTTCGTAATCTTTTCCGTGCATAGGACGCACCTCGTTATCATTACAGTCTATTTTAATGTTCAAATCACCGGTAGGCACAACTGAATATATACCATTTTCATCTGAGGCAATAATGTTATCATCAATCGAAACGATGGGAGTAAGACCCGGCTCGGTAACTACCTTAAAGGCGTATTCATTGTTCAAAATGGCAAAATCTATTGCACTGCCATTTACAGGAACGATGGTTGCGTTGTTTTTACTTTGAATATTAACATCCAATATATCAACAGGCATAACAATTACATCGTCTAAATGTAAATTTGTTTTATTCTCTACTTCCGAGGTAACGGTAGAGTCGTCATTGGCAACTCTGAAAATATAACCGAATACTGCATTGCTTGGAACAGTATCTCCTGTTTTATATAAAAATCCTGTGTTGTACCATGTAGCCTGCGAGGCTGACCTTCCCGGTGTAGCAGTATATGTAGAATTACCCGGTAATGCAACATACGTGTTCTTTTCAGTATTTGGATAATAGATTCCGTAAGAAATTTCTGTTATGTATGTGCCGGCATTTTGGGTTGTGTAAGCATAATCAAAAGAGATAATATAGGTTGTATTAGGTTCAAGAGATATATCTGTTGTTACAGTCTGCCAAGGGGGAGTCATTTTCATTGATTTATCTCCACTACCTTTAAGCGAACCGTCTGCATATATTGTGCCAAAGGAAGTAAGGGGGGTAACCTTTGTGCCGCCATGAGTGGTCCAGATTTGTTTTGAGGTGTTGGTGTGGTCGTATACTTTATCATTTACATTGTAATTTTCAAAACCGGAGTCATTTATAAGGTTTTTTGTGATAAAACGTGCACCGCAATAGCCGGTTGTGTTTTGTGTGGAAATGGTTACATCCTTAGAAATCAGAACTCCATCTTGTCTATACCAACCATCAAAGGTGGAATTGTCATAACAAACTGCGGTATATGAACCTTCATCATTTGTTATGTAACCGCCCTTTACATTATTTTCATTAGCTTCAACAACTGCGGTTATAACATTCTCGGTATCCCATCCAAAGTCCATTTCAATATCATTGCCCAAAGCCAACGTATTAACCAATAAAAAAGAACTAATTAAAAAAATCGAAAGCGAAACCCATATTATTTTTTTCATTTTTGTTTAGCCTCCTTAAAATTTATAATAAAGCATACGTTTAAAATGCACCCCTTCTTACAAATTTATTATATCAACTTGAAAAAATCATTACAATATGATATAGTATAAAAAATAGACTGTATAGTATACATATTTAAATCGCAAAAAGCGTATTTTAGGGAGTTTTTTAACTTTTTTTAAATAAATATACTAAACAATATAATTTCAAATACACCGAAGGAGAATGTTTATGAAGGATTATTTTATGAATGAAACAGGTTTTCAGTCATATTTATATTTTTTTAAAAGTGATGACATCCATATTATAACGCAGAATCGGTACACTTTTATATACATAGAAAGCGGTGTATGTAATATGGAGTTCTCAAACAAACGTCTATCCGCTTATCCGGGAGAAATTATTTTTATACCCGAAGAAACCGCCGTTAAACTAAGCTTTAACGGTGAAAGAAATCTGAACTGTACAGGGCAAATTTTACACATCCGTTTTTTTGCAGGAGTAAACAAATATGATTATCTGCCCCAGATAATTAAACCCACCAAAAAAATGATAAAGCTTTTAAAAGAAATTCCCGTTGGAAATAACAACAAACACATTGAAATAAACTGCAAATACCTTGCAAATGTATATACTTTTTTAACTATGTCCACCGAGTTGCTTATTAAGAACTCCGTAAAACAAATTATAATAATTGAAAAAGCTTTGGATTATATGCAAAACAATCTTGGCTGTACCGTGGATAGTGTAGTTAAAGAGTGCAATATAAGCCGATGCTATTTATTTAAAATTTTCAAAGAAAAGCTTGGAACCACTCCAATAAAAATGAAGCAAAAATTCCAGGCAGAAAGGGGCGAAAAGTTACTCTCCACTACCAATCTTTCCATTGAAGAAATCGCAAACGAGGTTGGACTTGAATCGGTTGCCCACTTTAGGAATGTGTTTTATTCCAGATTCTCCATTTCCCCCGGTAAGTACAGGAAAAACCGCATAAAGGATACGCATACCTAAATTAGTACGAAACAAAACCGGGAATTTTTTTTATTTCAAGTAATCTTCTTATAACTCTAAAAACAATCAAAAGGATGCTTTACTCTTTTGTAAGTCTCATAACCCTAATTACTCCATGTTTAAGACAAAGAGTTATACTGCTTACATAATCATCATAATTAATAAGAGTCTTATATAAAGAAAAAGAGTCATAACGATTCTTAAAGAATCATCATGACTCAAGAAGATTGCAATACATTGAAAAATTCATATTTCTATGCTATAATGATAAAAAATGTTCGGAGTTGGTTGTATGGAAAATAAAATATATTCTTTGCCAATTAAAACCCCTGACGGAATTATTAAATTAGAAATTAATCACACCGTGGTTAATAAAGATGATGAAAATATGAGCGTCACTATTTCAACAACTATTCAAGGTACACCCGTTTCCTATCAAACCGAAACAACCGAAGAAGCTCTAATTTTGCTCGCAAAGAATCTGCCTGAAAAGTGGCACATAAAGTCCTGCATCTCTTGTCGATTTGGCCATTTCTGTCCCGTAGGCAACTCTGATAATGAACTGTTTTGTGTAACAGACTTTGCACCGAAAAAACCCCGTGATTTATGGCATGTTACAGAGAATGAGATAGAACGAAAAAACAGAAGTCGCACACTATTTGATTGTTGCAACCACTACAAAGAACAAGCCGAAGATTATTTTACATATAGTGACTACTATTATGAGGTGACGAAATGAAAATAGAAAGATTTGATTTCTTAAAAAATCAATTTTCGTCTTATGAAATGAAATTTTCAGAAGATGGCAGTACGGTGGAAATAGTCAATCCGTTCGGTAATGAAAATATTAGGGTTGAATATGTGCCAGAAGACGACTTTACTCCCTACATCGTATTCTTTGCATTCCAACATTGCCATATGTGTGATGAAGAAGATATAATTGACTATATCAACAATATTATCAACGGAAAGATTTTCTCAATAGAGTATTTTAATAATGACACACGGTGTTTCGGCGGCGACATAACTGCAGAAGAATTGAGAGTCCTTTCTTATGACACATTAGAGCAAAACACAGGCTATTATGGAATCACCAAGCTAAAAGATTGTGCCGACTCCTTTAAATTGCGAGGTTGGCATAGCGACTACAATTTTGATGCAATATTTGTTGTCGATGAAAGTGGAGCTGTCGCAATAAAGAAACTTAATTAATTTTATTACAAGCAAAAAGTTTGCACCAAAGCAAAAATTAAGGCATAAAGAAAACCCCGAAAACCGTGATGGTTTCGGGGTTTTTGATGTTCTTGAAATAATACAGATTATCTCTTTGAGAACTGGGGTGCACGACGTGCGCCTTTAAGACCGTATTTCTTACGCTCTTTCATTCTTGGGTCACGAGTGAGAAGACCTGCTTTTTTAAGAGTAGGACGAAGCTCCTCATCGAACTGTAAAAGAGCACGTGAAAGGCCGTGACGGATTGCACCTGCCTGACCGGTAACACCGCCGCCTGCAACACGACATACAATGTCGAATTTGCCTTCAGTAGCAGTAAGGTCGAGGGGCTGACGAACAATAAGCTTTAAGGTCTCAAGACCAAAGTAATCGTCGATATCACGATCGTTAATAGTGATTTTACCGGTACCGCTGTATACACGAACACGAGCTACAGAGCTCTTTCTTCTACCGGTGCCGTAAAAATAAGGCTTTCCTTCAAACATGATTTACTTCTCCCTTCTTAAAATTCCCAAACTTCGGGTTTCTGAGCTGCATGCTTATGAGCGTCACCGCTGTATACACGAAGACGAGTTAAAGCTTTGCGGCCAATGGTAGTGTCGGGAACCATGCCCTTAACAGCTAAAGTCATAGCGAGCTCGGGACGGGTTGCCATAAGAGTTTTGTACTGAACCTCTTTAAGGCCGCCGATATAGCCAGTATGACGACGATAATACTTATTCTCAAGCTTTTTGCCGGTGAGAATAGCCTTATCTGCATTGATAATGATTACGTGATCGCCACAATCAACGTGGGGTGTGAACTCGGGCTTAACCTTACCTCTAAGAAGGTCAGCAGCTTTAACAGCTACACGTCCGAGGGGTTTGCCTGCTGCATCAATAATGTACCACTTGCGTTGTACTTCTGCAGGTTTTGCCATAAAAGTAGACATAACATTTCCTCCAATATTTTTTTACGAATTTCAATTCGACGCCCAAGTATAATACCACACTTAAAGGGTATTGTCAACACCTTTTTTTAAAAAATTTAATTTATATTTTGCAATCTCGTTTTTTCTTCGATTTGCTCCGTTTTTCTCCCGTTTCCTAATTTATTATTTTCAAAAAAATTTAACCTTTTTTAAAATCTTTTGCCTTTTTGGTGCAAATATGTTAGAATATAAAGGTGAATTATTAAAAGGAGGGGTGTGAAATGGAATTTAATTTACCAAAATCGGTTAAATTCGCCTTAACCAGTCTTGAAAAGGCGGGATTTGAGGCATATATAGTTGGCGGATGCGTGCGGGACATTCTGCGTGGAGAAACTCCTTCCGATTATGACATAACAACCTCTGCCACGCCAAAACAGACCATATCCGTTTTTGAAAACGAACGAATAATAGAAACCGGTCTGCAGCACGGCACCGTAACCCTCATTAAAGACGGTATGCCCTTGGAGATAACCACCTACCGCATAGATGGTGGATATACCGACAACCGCCGCCCCGACAGTGTTATTTTCACCCCTAATCTAAAAGAAGACCTTGCACGCCGCGATTTCACGGTAAACGCCTTTGCCTACTCCCCAAAATCGGGAATTATTGACGTTTTTGGTGGCAGAGAAGATTTAAACAACAAAATAATTCGCTCAGTAGGCGATGCCGATGGCCGTTTTAATGAAGATGCACTTAGAATTATGCGTGCAATTCGTTTCGCTTCGGTTTTAGGTTTTGATATTGAAGAACACACAAAAAAATCCATATTCAAAAACAAAAATCTGCTTAAAAATATAAGTGCCGAACGTATTGCGACCGAGCTTTTAAAGCTTCTTACCGGCACAAACGCCAAAAAGGTTATTATAGAATATATTGATGTTTTAGAGGTTATTCTGCCCGAGCTTGGCAAAATAAAAAACTTTGACCAAAAAAATCCTCACCATATATACGATCTGCTTACTCATACGGCGGTGGCGGTGGAAAACACGCCAATCGATCCCGCACTTCGCCTTGCCATGCTTATGCACGATTGTGGCAAGCCCGACTCCTTTACCCTCGATGAAAATGGCGTTGGTCACTTTTACGGCCACCCTGAAATTAGCGAGAAACTGTCTAAAATCGCCTTTTCTCGCCTTAAACTAGATAACGCCACCACCAATTTGGCTCTTACCTTAATAAAATACCACGATGCACAAACAGCCTCTACCGAAAAGTCAGTAAAAAAAGCGCTAAACAAGTACACTCCCGAAATATTTTTCAAACTTTTGGATATTAAAAAAGCAGATAATTTGGCTCAAAGTCCAAAATACAACCGAATGGAAGAATTTGAAGTCTTAAAAAGCCTAGCCAAAAATATTATAGAAAAAGGCGAATGTTTCTCCATAAAGCAATTAGCGGTTAGCGGCAACGACCTTATTGCCGCAGGTGTCCCGGAAGGCAAAAAAATCGGCGTAGCTCTTGAATTTTTACTAGATGCCGTTATAAATGGCAAAGTTAAAAACACAAAAGACGACCTTTTGACATTTATTACGAATAAATTTGTGGATACAGAGTAACTCACACCCCGCGTCCACATCTTTTGCAATTTTAAGGCAATTTTATTACGAATAAATTTGTGGTTGCAGAGTAACTCACACCCCGCGTCCACATCAATAGCGGTTTTAATGCAATTTTATTACGAATAAATTCGTGGATGCCAAATAATTTATCCCTCACATATAACATATTATACAAAAAATGCTATGGAGTGTTGCGTTAAACTCCATAGCATTTTTAAATCTAATCTTATTTATAAATTAAAAATCAAGAATAGTTTTATCGCCGTAAACGCCGCCCCAATCCTTCTCAAAGCCTGCAATGGCGGCATCGGTCATAGGATGAGTAATGGTAGCCTTTAAAACGTCGGCGGTAACGGTTACGCAGTGGCAACCTGCAGAAGCACATTTGTGAACCTGCTCGGCATTTTTAAAGCTTGCGGCAAGTACTTTGCAAGGCAGACCAAATTTTTCAAACTGCTCTACAATCTCTGCAACAACGTAGCAACCGTCCCCAAGAATATTATCAAGACGGTTTACGTAAGGTGCAACGTAATCTGCACCTGCTTTAGCGGCAATAAGAGCCTGTGCAGGAGTAAAGATTGCTGTCATAAGAACCTTAACGCCACGTTTTTTAAGCTCCATAGTAGCTTTAAGTCCCTCTTCACAGATGGGGATTTTAACGCAGAATTCACCGCCTGATTTTTCATTCATAAGGCAAGCTTCTTCTACAATTTTTGAAGCCTCGGTCTGAACGGTTTGAGCAAAGAAAAGTTTATCAGGGCCAATAATATCTCTGATATTTTTTACAAGTGCCCAAAAATCGGTGTTTTCCTTTGCGATGATTGAGGGGTTGGTGGTAACACCTGAAAGAGGATAAAATTCATTGCAATGCTTAATAGCCGCTAAATCAGCGGTATCTAAAATATATTCCATAATTCAAAGCACCTCTTAAATAATTTCAATGCCTAAAATGTTACATAAATCCTTAATAATAGCGGTGTTATCACCATAAGAGATTATGTAATGCTGGCACATAACGTTTTGAGCGAACTTCTCAACGTCATCCATAAATATCTCAAGTCCGGGGAGTTGAGGTGCGGGCTGAGTCCAACCTGCTTCCTCCCACTTAGGAGGAGTTTTGCCCTCGCCTGTTACCATATGCATATAGTATTTACCATCTTCATAGAAGAGTCGGCACATGGTAAGTTCGCCGGTTTTAACCTTAGAAACGTTTAAAATACCCTCAGAAAGTTCACCAAAAGCAGCGGGCATAACGGTAGTGTCGCCCATAGTTACCTCTTTGGGAATATAATCGGGCACACCTGCGATTACGCTATTTTCAAAGAACTCATAAAACTCAAGGTATGCACCACATTGACCGGTAAGTGCTCTTATCATAAGCTGGGTTACGTTACCAAGACAATCATTTTCAGGGATGGTAGAAACGCCTTCACAATCGGCAAGAAGCATAAAGATAGGAGCGGGGGGGAAGCCGATAAGCTTTTTCATACCGTCAACGTCTTTAAGGGAGATTGCCTTGTAACCACGCTCGTCAATGAGGGATTTTATAGCAAGGTAATAACCTGCTGCCATTTCCATACCCTCACGTTTTGCGGGTTTAAGGAAAGTCCATTTGGACATTACGTTATCAATAACCTCTGCCTTTTGCTCAGCAGTGATTAAATCATATCGCTGCTTAATCTCAAGCATCTCAAAGGTCTCAATTTCGGGACCGATTTCACGCTTTAAGGAGCTACCGTCATAAAGAGTACCATAAAGGTTCATATCACGATAACCTGCCATACCAACACGTGCAAAGCGAAGCTCTTTTGCGGCAGATGCTGCTTTAGCAAAATCTGCAACCTTTTTAGAGTTAGATGGCTTGCCTATAATATCGTAAACGTATTTAAAGGTATAGCCTAAATCACGGAAGGTTTTGCGAAGGGCAGTTGTACCTGCCTGATCGGCGGTGGTAACAATTCTGTCGCCCTCTCTCCAACCGCAAAGGCCCCAAAGCACCATGGGAATATGGCGGTATTTTTCGGTAACCTTTACAACTGCATGGGTGGGAATCCAACCTGCAATGCAAACTACCAAACAGTCAAAATCCTGACCCTCCAAAGCCTTGTAAGCCTTGGCGATATCTTTTTCTTCATAATCGTCGGTTACGGGGTAAACGCTAACAAGGTCAAGCCCCTCTTTTAAAAGAGAGTCCTCGGCAGCCTTACACTTATTAACAATAATGTCAATAGGGGTATTAACCTCGCCAAATCCAACAAAAGCTATTTTACTCATATTGTTTTTCTCTCCATATCACAGAAGTTTTTATAACACTCGGTATAATCGGTGCCGCTTGGAGTATAAACCTTTTTGGTTTTTACAAGTTTTTGGCAAACCGATTTTACGTCGCTGAAAATACCAACGCCCACACCTGCAAATATTGCAGAACCAAGGCAAGCGGTTTCGTTGTTTTCTAAAATTGCAATGTTTTTGCCGGTCATATCCGCCTTGATTTGACACCAAAGAGGACTTGAGGCACCACCGCCCATAGACCTGATTTCATTGCAAGAAACACCAAGATAATCCAAATTTGCCTTTAACATACAAGCAACCGATTCCAAAATGCTTCTTACTGCGTGGGCTCTTGTATGCTCCATGGTAAGACCCATAAAAGCACCCTTGGCATCGGGATTATATTTTGGCATTGTAGAGCCACAAAGATAGGGCAAAAAGGTTAGTCCTGCACTACCTGCGGGAACGCTTTCGGCAAGCTCATCAAGCTCTCTGAAGCTAAAATTCTCGCAGAAATTATTTTTAAACCATTTAAGGGCTATACCTGCAGTAGGTGTCCAAGATAAAAGACAATATTTACCGTCATAGTTCTTGTGGCAGGGCACTATGCTCTCGGGGTTGAATTCGGGCATAGCTTTGCTGGGTGCAAAAACAACCATAGTAGTGCCTGTCATTTCACTTACAACGCTTGTATCGGTAATACCGGCGCCAATTGCACCTGCAATTTGGTCAATAGCACTTGTTACTACCGCAGCACCTTTATATTCGCCAACCTTTTTGGCACTATCATAAAGTTTTGGTAGCCAAGAGGAATCAACGCCTATAAAATCAAGCATCTCATCCCACCAACAGTCATTTTTAATATCAAAATATATTGTAGATGACTGCAAGGTTTTTTCGGTTACAAAATTACCCGTTAGACGATATAAAAGATAGTCTTCTAAAAGGAAAACCTTTCTGATATTTTTATGGATTTCAGGCCTCATTTCCTTAATCCATAAAAGTTTTGCGGCAGGCCAGGTTGCTGTAATTTCAGGCTGACCTGTAACCTCATACACCCTTTTGGTGCCAAAATGAGCCTTAATTTCATCGGCCTGCTTTGCAGCACGATTATCAAGCCACACTATGGCATTCATAAGGGGATTATCATTTTCATCGGTAACAATAAGGGTCTCACACTGTGTATCAATGGAAAAGGCGGCAATTTCCAAGCCTTCTGATACCTCTTCATAAGCATCACGAAAAAGTCTTACGTAATCATCGGCAGGGAATTCAACCTCATCACCTGATACAATAAGTGTGTAATCCTTAGTTACGCTTTTAATCATATTTCCATCGGTATCAAAAACCGATGCTTTAAGGGAGGTAGTGCCTATATCTGCTCCAAGTAGGTATTTCAAGCCTTACCCTCCCGCTCGTCGTACGCTTTTCTTACGGCGGCCATCATTTCCTCAGCCATAGCAGCGGGGTCTTCTGCCTTGCAGATACCACTGCTGGAGCCGGAACCGTCAGCACCTGCCATAATGATATTATAGCAATCGTTACCACAGCTGATGCCTGCAGAGGGAAGCACCATAATATCGGGGTTAACCGATTTTACAAGGTCGATGCAAGCATCAACATACTCCCTGCCAACGGCAATGCCTGTACCAATAAGCTCACTGGGTTCGGCAACAAGAATATCAGGATTCATTTCGGCAATAGCCTTAATTTCTTCCTCTGTATCTGCACAAACGATGGTTGCAAGGCCAACCTCTTCTGCACGGGCAATAGCCTCTTTAACCTCTTCCAAGGTAAGCTTGCACTCGGCATGGTTAAGCATAACGCCAACCGAACCGGTAGCCTTTACAGCCTCGGGAAGAATAGTTCCCATACCGCGACCCACGGGAATGCTGTCCATATGCTGAGCATAAACGTGAATACGGTCGGAGGTGTTTTCGGCAATAAGCCGCAAATCGGTTGTCTGAACATCAGCAATGACGTCCATATCATATTTCTCTGCAAAGCCGTCAATTTTTTTCATAAGCTCTAAAAGCTCTTCGCCGTAAAGGTAAGCCTTAGGGCCAAATTCAAAAAAAGGAACGGAAATTTTATAATCTTTAATCATTTTATGTATCCTTAATTATCTTTTTTGTTGAAGATCATAGTGAGGATCATAAGCCTTTTCCTCTTCAAGGAACTTATGACGGGTATCAATAACTTCGCCGTTATTGAACTTTCTATCTTCTACATCCTCAGTAGTACCCATAACGGTAACGTTTACCTGACGACGACGAGCAATAACGTGATCCCAGTCGATGAAATAAATGTGAGCAAACTGACCACCATCAACTACACCATCTTTAATGGTTAATGCTTCGCTTCTACCAAAGAAGCAAGAACGTAAGTGACCATCGGTATTCATACTGGAATAATCACCGGGCTCGTTTACCCAACGACCGTATTGAGCGTGGATAGGACCGGGATGACGGTACTGATGCTCTTCAGCAAAGTCGGGAATCATTTTTCTCATAATATCTAAAAGGTCATGCTGTAAGAACTCTAAATCAAAAGAGTCAATATCGTGTGAGCATTCCTGAACCATTACAGAACAGGTAGTGTGGTGAGAAACAACACTAACGGTACCGTTTTTAATACCGGAAGCTTCAACGATTTCCTTAACCTCTTTAGAGATGTCGTGGAAGGTGGGAATCCAACCTCTTGACTGTAACTCAATTTCCTTTTGTACTACTTTAAATTCCATTTTTTATTCCTCCAAAAATTTTTAAAAATTATTTATTTAACCTTTCTCCAACCGCTCCACCGGGATGGATTAAGGCAAATTGCTCATTTTGATAATCGGTTTCCTCAATTAGTGCCGTTTGTAATGCATGGAAAATCATACAAAGAGCGGTTGATGAGGTAGTGCCTTGGGCGTTGTATTTATCGGTTTCACGATTTACAAACTGCTTTAGCACCACGTCTGCACCCTCAGCAAGGGGAGATTCTAAATTTTCAGTTATGGTTATAACCTTTACACCCTTTTGTTTGCAAATATTAAGTATTGGCAAAAGCTCTGAGGTTTTTCCGCCGCGAGAGGCAAAAACCATAACGTCACCCTTTTGCAAAAATCCCATACCGCCGTGAACCGCTTCGGCAGGGGAAATAAATTTTGCCGGTCTTTCAATACAGCACATTAAATGTGCAAAGTGTTGACAAAGTATTCCACTATGACCGCAACCCGATGCACCTATACGCTGGGCATTTTTTAAAAGTTCAACGGCTTTTGAATAAGCGTCCTCATCAAAATAGTTCTGCATTTCTTTAATGCATTCATATTCAATTTTAAAGGCTTGTTTAGCCTGTTTAATCGCTTCGTTTTTCATGCTTTCGCCCCTAACATAAACATAGCATAATCACTTCTAATTCTACAACATAATATTTTACTATACTCTACTATAAAAGTCAATCAAAAGCAAAGTTATTCAAACATTTTATTGATTTCGTGAAGGGCGTGACGGGTGTACATATCACCACCAACGTGACCAACCTTACCGCTTGAAATGTAGGCACTGTAGTGACCTGCTTTTTCAGCCTTTTGGGTGGGGAGATAGCCAAACCAACCGTTTGTAAGCTGAAGAATAAAGGTTTGTGACGCCTTGCTTCTGGCCTTAATTATATTACCGTAATCAAGGAAAAGCTCAAAGGGGTTGGTGGTAAACGCAACGTCACCAAAACGAACTATATGCGATTCCATAGTAATAACGTTTGTTTCTTCTTGAACACGATAGCGTAAAATCGTACCTAAATGAATATAAAGATTAGCGCTATCTTCATAAGTAAATCTGCCCTTGTGCTTGTTTTTTGCAACGTAAAGCTCAATTTCACGAATAGCGTTTTCGTATTCGGTAGTGGTGGCTCTTCTAAGGGGGAGGTCAAGATCAACAACCTTGTGCCTAAATATAGCCTCATCTTTAAGGTTAGTAACATCAATTTCCTCGTAAACCGAAACAATTTCATTAGCAACACGCTTACCGACACGATTACAACCCGAAATATCATACATAGAGGGGTCTGCCTTTTTGTTACTGGGATGAGGTCTTTTAACCTGAGGATCATCAATGGGCGTTTCGGGATCTACCCAACGAACCAAATCGCGTGGACATTGGTCGCCTGCGGCGCCACAAAGCCCTAAAACATATACATTTTCGCCAAGTTTTTCACGAATAATAGCCTTTGCTCTGCCCCAATAATCGGCAGAGATAAAACTTCGTTGCTCTAAAATCTGTGCAGGACAAGCAATATTCGCTACAACTCCTGTGAGATTTTTATCCTTATCAAAGGTGTAAATAAGCTCAATACCCGAATCATTTCCGCCTTCCATACATTCAAAGGTGGCGGTGTTTGTGTCACCCCACATTTTTGAGGTACCATCAATATAATGTACACGACGGCACATACCAACGGCGGCTCTGCCAAATTCGTTGGTGTAATATGCTTCCGCTCTGTTTTCCCAAGCACGTTTAGCGGCGAGCGCGATTTGACTTGATACAAACTCTGTAGCCTCATCAGCCGATATTACAGAATCATCAATATCTATATTATCTATGTATTGATTTTCTTCGGGCACAAACTCGTTAAGTATGGTTTTTGTGTCAGAAAATATTGCACCACCATTTGCTCTTGGGTCGTTAAGAGTGTGAGAGGTATGGGTGTGGGTTGCCGACATAATTATGTTACGGGGATCAACCTCTGAGCATATTGCGGCAAACTTTTCTCTTGCCATATCCATAAGAAAGGGCTGAATTGAAGCAAGGTCGCAGGATACCATAATCATATTTTGACCGTCGGCTTCAATTGCCATAGCCGTGGCGGTGATTTCAGATTCTACGTATTCAGAGACTCTTAAAAAAAACTGTCCGGCAAGAGCAATCTTTTTATCAGGAACTAAGGTTTCCTCTGCCCAACCTATAAAAATTTTACTCACAAAAAACATCTCCCATATAAAATATTTTATTAAACACTTTAATTTTTAGTATAACAAAAAAATCAATATCTGTCAAACTTTTTCAGAGTGTTTTCTGCTAATTTTTTCGCAAATTTTACAAAAGAATTCACTCACCTTTATTGGTCCCCTGATTTCCGCTCATTCTACCTTGATTTTCGTGCCACTATACTCAAAAATTTTGTGTTACTATCACCAAAAATAAGCCTTGACAAACCTCCACTTAACCATTATAATTATAAGGTCTTAAATTAAATAGTTCGTTATGCTCTTAATTGAGTTTAACATATATAAAAGACGTATCGAAGTGGGGACGTTTGCGAGCACTGCCAGTGGCAGATGAAGCGAGCAATAAGGAGTGGCCGCGGTCGAAATTTTGCACGGCAGTGTTAAAAATTTCGGGCACCGCAACAGGACATAACGGGGCGCCCCGTTCGATAAAAATTAAATAGTTCGTTATGCTCTAAATTGAGTTTAACATATATGGAGACGTATCGAAGTGGTCATAACGGGGCTGACTCGAAATCAGTTAGGGAGCAATCCCCCGCGAGTTCGAATCTCGCCGTCTCCGCCAAAAAAGAAGTAACTTTTGTCTACCAAAAGTTACTTCTTTTTTTATCCAAGCCGCAGGCTTGGCATATCATCACGACGCAGTCGTGTATATCATCAGCCCCTTTGGGGCTGTATCTCATCACGC
>JAZSJA010000104.1:0-12162 GCA_045534095.1 Acutalibacteraceae bacterium
CAAATCAATAATAATATTTTTAAATAAACAAGGTTCATAGCAGTGAAAAGTAACCAGTTTTATATCTGCAATATCCTTAAAACAATATAGATATTTTTCTTCACCTCTTACAACCGAAGTCCAAAGCTTTAAAGTGCCCAAAGCATCGGTGTTTCTATAAATATAATCTCTTGACATTCTCCTAATAAGGCGAAGCTGACGGCTAGAAAGGAGTTTGTTCCCATCATCGTCAAAAACGGTTTTATTAACACTGATGTAAATCTTAAAAAGATGGTTTTGGTTCAATTTATCTGTGAGTACATTGTTAAGTGCATGCAAGCCTTCAACAATTAAAATTCCGCCATTCGATATATCTATTATATGTTCACCCGTTTTTGTAAAGCTATTAAAACTAAAAGCAGGTATTGCGGTTTTCCCTTTTTCAATTAACTCTTTAAAAGAGCGATGAATTTCATCTATATCCAAAGAATATACAGATTCAAAATCCTTTTCTCCATTTTCTTGCAAGGGCATTTTATCCATGGGCAAGAAAAAATGATCTAAAGATATAACCTCGGCACTTTTTCCTAAATTTAAAAGCTTATTTTTGATAATATGAGCTGTTGTTGTTTTCCCCGAACCCGATGGCCCTGCAATTAAAACTATTTTATATTCATTATTATTAAAAATTTTTTCTGCGAGAGAATTTAATTCCCTATCATATCTATCCTCTGCATATTTAACTAAAGCAGCCGGGTCGTTTTTGGCTAAATTATTTATTTTCGAAAGGGTGTTCACGATAAAATTCCTCCACTCTTTTTTTGCGGTTTATAATTTCATCGAAATTGGAAATATACTCATAAGGATATTTATAATTAAAAATACGCTCAATTTGACCATCCTTTACCGATTTAAGCTTAGTTACCGCCGATGCACCGCACGCAAGTATTGTATGAGTTTCATCCATAATATATACGTTATAAAGCCCCTCATACCCAACCTTTGCATAACCAACATTTTCTAAATTACCAATGGTTTTACTTTGACGATACATATAATACGGGAGAATTTTAGCGGCCTTTAATTCTTTCTCAGCAAACTCAACCATCTCAGCCGCACAAATACCATCCTTTAAATACTCAAAATTATCATCCTGTCCCATTCCGGAGGAACGTTTGAGAGAAAGAGAATGTACTGTAATGCTTTCAGGGTTTAGGTTTATTAAACTATAAATAGTGTTTTTAAAACTTTCTAAATCATCACCCGGAAGGCCTGCAATAATATCCATATTTATATTATCAAAGCCGCACTCTCTTGCGAGTTTAAAGGCTTCAACTGTTTGCTCCGCAGTGTGCTTTCTGCCAATGTTTTGTAAAACAGCATCGTTCATTGTTTGGGGATTGATGCTAATTCTGTCAACTCCGCCGTTTTTAAGGGCAATAAGTTTTTCTCTGGTAATTGTATCGGGTCTGCCTGCCTCAAAAGTAAGTTCATCAAAATTATCACCAAAGCAGTTGTGTACCGTGTTTAAGAGGGTGGTAATCTGCTCGGCAGAAAGTATTGATGGTGTCCCGCCGCCAACGTAAACAGTCATAACCTCTAATCCCAGTTTTTTAATGATTTCAGAGGTGTTTTTTATTTCCTCACAAAGAAGTTCAACGTATTTAGGAATTAAATCTGCCGCACGCTCAATACTATGGGAAACAAAGGAACAATAACTGCACCTGGAAGGGCAAAAAGGAATAGAGATATAAACACTAACACTTTTATTTTTAGATTTTGAAATAATATCATCCTCGCTGGAAGCCGTTTCTCTAAGCAGTTCCAACTTTTTATTTGCAACTCGAAACTCATCCTTAAAGAACTCGTTAGCCTGTTCTTCCCCTAATACACCAACAAATCGACGATACAATTTTGCAGGACGAATACCCGTTAAAATACCCCATTTAGGCGTATATTCAGTGATTTCACAATAGCAATCAAACAATTCTGCCGCTAAGGCTCTTTCTAAGTTCTTTTCCTTTTCAGGGTCTTTAGAGGCATTCTCATCAAAAAGAGTTTTTCTTTTTGCTTCTTTGCCATTTAAGGCAACAGACGTGACTATATAAGTAAGCTCATTTTCAATTAAAATTTGGGCGACCGCAAAAAGTTTTTCCTTAGAATTTGGTTCTTCATTGGAAAAGGAAATTTTCTCAAAAGGGAAAAATAATCTTGTTAGTTTTTCAAGTTCATATTCAAATTGCAAATTATTGGTATATATTATCATAACTAAAGATTCCTCATATATGGATTATACAAACGTTCATTGTTTAAAGTTGTGCTATTTCCATGACCGGGATAGAGAATATAATCCCCCTGTAATGCTTTTAATTTTTTTAGAGATTCATTTAAAACCTGCCAACTTCCACCGGGAAAATCTGTTCTGCCAACGCTACTCTCAAAAATAGTGTCGCCACAAAAAATTATATCATCTACAATATAACACACACCACCCGCTGTATGACCGGGTGTGTGCATTACCTTAATTTCACGTGAACCCAACTTTACTTTATCGTTATCATTGCATAAAATATCAGGCAATACCTTCTCCTGCTCAAACCCAAATAAATAAGCAAGGCTAATGGTTGAATCGCTTAGACCATTTGCATCTAAAGAGTGAATAACAATTTTAGCATCGGGACAGAGTTTTTTTACAGCTGCAGTAGCACGAATATGGTCAAAATGCATATGTGTTAAAAGAATATATTTTATTTTGTTTTTGTTTTCGTTTATAAAGTCACTAAGCTCCTTGGTAAATTCCCCCGGGTCAACCAGAAAAATGCCGTCATTACAAATGGCGGCATAACAGTTTTGGGGAAACTCTAAGGCGTAAAAGGTTTTAATCTGCATAGTTATTTTTTACTCCAAATATCAGTATCTAATACAATAGTAACAGGTCCATCACCAACCATAGAAACCTGCATATCAGCACCAAAAACTCCCTTTTGAACCTCTATGCCCAAATTTTGGATTTCACTACAAAATTCTTCATAAAGCTCGTTAGCCCTCTTAGGTTCCATGGCAAATGTAAATGAAGGTCGGTTACCTTTTTTAGAGTCGGCACAAAGGGTAAAGTTAGAAACAGCTAAAACGCTGCCGCCTATATCTGAAACAGATAGATTCATTTTATCATTTTCATCACAAAAAATACGCAAAGCGGCAACTTTTTTTGCCAAAAGTTCCGCTTGGGCGGAAGTATCCTCCTCGGTAACACCAAGCAAAACCAATAATCCTTTTTCTATACTTCCTGCAGGAACGCCATCGGCAATAACGGAAGATGATAAACAACGCTGAATAACCGCTTTCATAAAATACTCCTTTTTACATATTAGAACGCTCTACGTGATAAACACCTGAAACCTTTTCAAGACGCTGAATGATAGAACGCAAATGCTCTGCGCTTTGCACACTCATAGTAACGGTTATAACACAGTTACCGCCACTGGTTTCTCTGGCGTTGATGTTGTGAACGGGAACACCGATACCTGCAATAAGCATAGTTACGTCAGCAACCATTCCTGTTCGATCAACACAATTAAGAAGAAGGGTTGCTTTAAAGGTGTCGCGATTGGTTTCAGACCAAAATGCTCTTACCCAACGCTCCGGTTCCTCTGCGGTGGAAATATCGCGAGGAACGTTATTACAATCTCTTTTATGAACCGAGACACCGTGTCCACGAGTAATAAAGCCAATTATATCATCACCGGGAAGGGGTGAACAACAACGTGAAAACTTTATAAGGCAGTTATCAATACCCTCTACAATAACGCCGTCGTGAGATTTTGAAGCGATGGGACGAATAATATCTGATATTTGTTTGGGTTGTTTTTGTGCATTTAATTTAGCAAAATCCTCTTTAATGCGTGGCATTATTCTGGAGAGTAAAACACCACCATAACCTATAGCGGCATAAAGTTCCTCTACGTTGGCGAGTTTTTGACGTTTTGCAATATCTGAAAGGAAATTTTCATATTCCTGTTCAGAAAGTCGAATTCCGTTTCGTGCGAAATCACGCTCTATCTGTGCCTTACCTGAGGCAATATTTTCCGTGCGTTTTTCCTTTTTAAACCAGTTTCTGATTTTGCTTTTTGCCTGTGTTGTAACGGCGATGTTAAGCCAATCTCTGCTTGGTCCGTGATCGGCTTGATTGGTAGTAATAATTTCAATAATTTCACCCGTTTGAATTTTATGAGTAAGTGGAACAATTCTACCATCTGCCTTGGCACCAACCATACGAACGCCAACTGCCGAGTGAATTGCAAAGGCAAAATCTATTACCGTACCTCCTGCGGGAAGATTGATAACGTCACCCTTGGGAGTAACGGCAAACACATCCTCAATGGGCAAATCGGTTTTAATTGTTTGAACAATATCCTCAGGATTATCGGCATCCTTTTGGCTATCCAAAATTTGGCGAATCCAAAGAAGTCGATCCTCAATTTTAGAATCAACCTTATTTATACCCTCTTTATATTTCCAGTGGGCGGCGATACCGAATTCGGCGGTATGGTGCATATCCCAAGTGCGAATCTGAATTTCAAAGGGTATACCCTCTCGACCCAAAACTGTGGTATGGAGCGACTGATAAAGGTTAGGTTTCGGAGTAGAGATATAATCCTTAAATCGGCCGGGAATAGGCCTGAACATATCGTGCATAACACCAAGAATATTATAACAATCGGCAAGGGAATCGGTAATAACGCGTACTGCATATATATCATAAATTTCTTCAAAATCCTTACCCTGAACGTACATTTTACGATAAATACCGTGAATAGATTTAACGCGTCCTTCGATTTGAATTTTAACACCCGGCATTGTTTCTTCTAATCGAATTTTAATTCTCTCTTTAATATCCTCCAAGAGTTTTTCGCGGTACTGCTTTTGAACACTAAGTAGTTTTTCTATTTCCCCATATCCAACAGGATCCAAATGAGCAATTGAAAGATCTTCCAGTTCCTCTTTAACACCACGAATACCAAGGCGGTGTGCAATAGGGGCAAAGACCTCAATGGTTTCAAGAGAGATATCACGTTGACGCTGTTCAGGCTTAGCGTCAATAGTACGCATATTATGAAGCCTGTCAGCAAGCTTTATAATAATTACACGAATATCCTGTGCCATTGCAATAAGCATTTTTCGAAGATTTTCCGACTGCTGCTCCTTGGCTGAAATAGGTAATTTGCCGAGTTTGGTAACTCCGTCAACCAAGGTTAAAACGGCCGAACCAAACTCTTTTTCCACCTGAGCCGAGGATGTTTCGGTATCCTCAATAACGTCGTGTAAAAGACCTGCGGCTATGGATTCGGTATCCATTCCCAGTGAAACAAGAATTTTTGCAACCGAAAATGGATGCATATAATATTCCTCACCCGATAGACGGCGCTGGCCTTTATGTGCTTCTACGCAGCACCAAAAGGCCTTTTCGACCAACTGAAAATCGTAATTTCCACCTTGACTCCTCATTAACTCTTTTAGTTCACATAAGTTTTTCTCATATTCGTTCATTAGCCCACCGCCCTATTTTTCAAGTTAGTTAGTATAGCTGAGTTTTCAAGTTCAACCTTTCCGGTATCTCTAAGTATTATTGCTTTTTCTAAGCCTAAAAATTCAGTAGATACAAGTCCCAATTCTTCCATCACGTCAACCATAACGTTTATTTTTGCTCCCATAATTCCTTTAACCGAATATTTAAGCTTTGATAAGGTATTAGCCCCATTTCTAAGGGCTTTGTAAACAACTGCAAGCTCATTTCTATCAAAGCAAAGCAGTTTTGCATCCTCTTCATCCAAAGAATCCTTAACAAATGATTCGTATAAAAGGATTTGTGAAATCTCCTCGTCGTCATTTATCCCGTTTAGACGAACATCTTTTACAAATACACTAATCTGCTCTTCTCCCTGATATTCTTTAAGTTCCAAGGTAACGGCAAAATCGAGAATATCACCCTCTTTAAAAGGGAAATCCTCTTTTCTGACACCAAAATAAACCATAGCAATAGTTCTATTGTTTTTCTCGGCGATTATTCTTATGTGCTTACCGTTTCCAATTGAATAAGTTCCTTTAAGTTCCATTCCAAAAAGTCCAAAAACAGGCTTTGGATTTTCGGTGCCATAAGGTTCTAAAGGCTTCAAAGTATAAAGCAGCTCCGGCATAACTGCAACGGGATTTAATCTGCAATCGATATTTATAACCGGTATAGGATAATCTAAAGTGTTAGCGTATTCATTGATTTTTTCGCTGAATATCGCAAGATTTTCTCCACTTACGGTAAGTCCTGCCGCCTTACTATGACCGCCAAATTTCATAAGAAATTCTTCGCCACTACTAATGCAGTTAAAAATGTTAAAATCCCCTACCGTTCTGGCAGAACCTTTAAATGGTGAAGAAGCATCATTTCTACTAAGTAAAATGGTGGGTTTTGAAAATGTATCGGCTATTTTTGCTGCCGCAATACCAAGAACACCCTCGTGCCACCTTTCTTCAGCCACCACAATAACTCTGTTGTTGTAAAGCTTTTCGTTTATAATTTTTTTGTATGCCGCATTGTAAATTTCAAGTTCTATTTTTTGGCGGGCTTGGTTTTCATCATCAAGCTCGACAGCAATTTCAGTTGCCCTCGCGTAGCTATCTGAAATAAGCATTTCGACCGCCCTTGATGCATCACCCATTCTACCCGCCGCATTTATTCTTGGAGCGGCGGTAAAGGCTAGGGTACCCGCTGTTATCTCCCCGAATTTAGCACCTGATGCACCAAGTAACGCCTTGATACCTATAGACGCATTATGGTTTATTTTTCTAATTCCAAAACGAACAATGCCTCTGTTTTCAAATTTTAAAGGCATAACGTCTGCGACGGTACCAAGGGCAACCAAATCAGAATATTTTAAAATCATCACTTCGGGAGATGTGCCGGAAATTGCCAATGCAAACATAAAAGCTACACCAACACCCGCAAAATCTTTAAAGGTTAAACCACAGTTGGCTATATGAGGATTGATAACAGCCACCGCATTGGGAAGTTTTTCCCTTGGAAGGTGGTGATCGGTAATAACTGTATCTAATCCCAAGGAATTAGCATATTCGATTTCATCAATAGCCGAAATACCATTATCAACGGTTATAATCAGCTTAAAGCCATCCCCCGCAATTTTCTCAATGGCTTCACAGCTTATACCATATCCCTCCTCTGTTCGGGAGGGTATATAGTAAGAAACGTCGGCGCCCATTTCCTTTAAAAATAAATATAATAAGGCGGTAGAAGTGACACCATCGCAATCGTAATCGCCAAAAACCATTATTTTCTCTTTATTATTTATTGCTTCGCTAACCCTTTTTACCCCTTTTTCCATATCAGGGAAAAGGTATGGATCTATATCCGGCAATTCACAAGACAAAAATTCGTCTATTTCGAAAGGCTCGGTATAACCTCTGCTGTATGCCATAAGGGCAAGAAAAGGTTCAATATTACATTCTTCAGCTAAACGGCTGGAAATTTCTTTGTTAATTTGGGCTATTTCCCACTTTTTAAATCCCATTTTTACCCTCATAAAAAAATTTTTAAAAAATTTTAAAAAAACTCTTGCTTTTTTTATTATATTATGATAACATATTTACTGTTGTAAAACAAGTACTAAGTTTAAAGTACTTTAAAAAATTTGGGGGCGTAGCTCAGCTGGGAGAGCGCTTGAATGGCATTCATGAGGTCAAGAGTTCGATCCTCTCCGTCTCCACCAAAAAAATCCGTTCACTTTGTGTGAGCGGATTTTTGTTTTTGGGTTATTTATAAAGTTAAAACTCCACGCTTTGAAAATATAGTTCCTTTCTTCCACTTGACTTTATAGTAAATCGTATGTTAAAATTATTTAAAACATTTTAAGGAGTTATAACTATGATTAAGCATATGATTTTATGGAAAATTGATGAAAAATTTTCTGCAGACGAAAAGGCAAAAATCCTAGCGGATGCAAAACGCGAGCTTGAAGCATTAAAGGGTAAAGTTCCCGGTTTAATTGAAATTAAACTCCAAACTGAGAAACTCCCCTCTTCCAATGCCGATATGATGCTAGATTCCACCCTGGAAAGCGAAGAGGCCCTTAAAAATTATCAGGTTCATCCCGACCACGTTGCCGTTGCTAACAATTTTGTTCGCCCCTTTACAAGCGAAAGACTTTGCTTGGATTTTGAAATTTAATATCCAAAAGAGCTATACTACCGTGATTGGTAATATAGCTCTTTTCTTTTTTCTACAAAATTATGCAAATAAGCCCACTACAACCCTCGTTTATAACACGTTCAAGGGTTTCTTGCATACGCATTCTCGCCTCTTGTGGCATACGGGAAAGCTTGGTATGTAACCCTTCGTTCACAAGCTCGTGCAGACTTTTACCAAAAATATTTGAATCCCAAATCTGGAGGGGATTTTCTTCAAATTCTTTAAGCAGATACATAACAAGGTCTTCCGATTGTTTTTCGCTGCCTACAATTGGCGAAACCTCGGTTGTTATATTGGCTTTCATTATGTGTAGAGATGGAGCCGACGCACGAAGCCTTACCCCATATCTGCCGCCTTGTCGCATAATCTCAGGTTCCTCTAAGGATAAATCCTCAATGGCGGGCATAACTATGCCATAACCCGTAGCCTCCACCTCATCAAGGGCATTTTTAATAGGCAAATATTCATTTTTAATAGTGCTGAGTTCGGATAAACAGTTTATAAGCTGAGAGTCGTTTTTAATCTCCATTCCCGAGTTTTCAGAAATAATCTCAAAAAATATTTCTCTTTTAACCTCAGCCTTAATTTCTGCTTTACCGCTTCCCAGATCTATTTTTTTGATTTCGCAATTTTCAATCTGCTCAAAATCCAAAATATTCTTTTCTAACTTTTTTATATCGCGAATATGTTTCATATCCTTTGCAGTATCAATAATCAGGTTGTAAAAGGTTGATTTTAAAGGATGACCATCCTTAACTGAGCAAACCCACTCGGGAAGATTCACACAAATTTGCTTTATGGGAAATTCCAACAAAACCCTTGCTAAAATATTGTGAATATCCTCCTCATCCAGTTCCATACAGTTTACGGGTATAACGGGAACGGAATATTTTTCACTAAGGTCATCGGCGATTGCTCTGGCCGAATCGGACGCTGGATAGATGCAATTAAGCAACACAACAAAAGGCTTATTTATCTCTTTAAGTTCGGTTATTACCCTCTCCTCGGCCTCGGCGTACTCCTCCCTTGGAATATCACTTATACTTCCATCGGTAGTGACTACTAAACCAATTGTTGAATGCTCTGTAATCACCTTTTTGGTGCCGATTTCCGCCGCCATATTGAATGGTACGGCTTCATCGTACCAAGGTGTTTTAACCATTCTTGGAGAGTCCCCCTCAATATACCCAAGTGAGCTTGGAACAATGTAACCAACACAGTCTATAAGCCTTACGTTGCACTCCATACCACACTCAAGATTTATTTTAGCGGCAGTTTCAGGTATAAACTTAGGTTCGGTAGTCATAATTGTTCTGCCTGAGGATGCCTGAGGCAGTTCATCATTTGCCCGTTCTCTTTGATATTCACCCTCAATATTGGGCAGAACCAGTTGATCCATAAACTGTTTAATAAAGGTGGATTTACCCGTTCTTACCGGTCCTACAACCCCTAAAAATATTGAACCGTCAGTTCTGGTGGCAATATCTTTATAAATGCTAGAATTTATCATTTTCACGCCCTCCATTGGCTCTACTCTTTGTACAGAATATGCGTGAAAAAATAAATATATGCAAAAAACAGAGATTTGTTTTTAGGCAAACCTCTGTTTTTTAAAATTAGTCTACTAAATCAAGATTAAACTCAAACTGGAATTTATCCTTATAGAACATTCCGTTAATTGTAGAGAAATATTCAAGCTGAACGGTACCATTCTCTTTAATATAAAGCATAGCAAGCATACCGTAGGATTGATTGTTTCTATCTTCCATATCCTGGAAGTTTATCATCATCTCTACTACCTGTGAACCGTCCTCACGAGTGGTAATTCTATGGTTAGGTCCATAATCATAAGGGTCATTATGACCGCACAAAACAAGAACGATATTGCTGTACTTATTAACAAGTTTATCAAAAATCTCTTGACCTGAATTAAGATCGTCTGCTACCTGCCCCTCGGCTAACTTATTGCTTACGAAATCAGTTCTAATGCTTGTTTCAAGTTCAATTTTATCCTTAGCTGAAACGTTTTTAAAGTAAGCGTGAGTTGTTAAAACAACGTTATAATCGGGATTGTTTACTATAAGGTCTTCTGCCCAAGCAACCTCTTCATCTGATGGGTATAAATCCAAGGTGATAACCATATATTTAACGCCGCTGATTGTAACACGTCTACAGGTATTTCTCATACCGTTAAAGGTGCTGTAAAGACCATCACCATATTTTTCAGCTGTAATGTTTGCATCAAAACCCTTAACCTGATCATGGTTACCACGAATAATAGACTGATTCAGTCCTGCCTCTTGCAAGCGGTCATGTTGTTCTGTTGCACGCTCCCACTCAACATCTGTATTTGAGTCGGTAAGGTCACCCATACTCATAGCGTACTGAATTTTTTTAGAATCTTTATTCTCTAAAATCCAATCGTAAATATAGTGGAGCTTATCAGGGAATTTTCTGGTAGTTTTTTGAATATCACCAATTACGGCAAATGAATAGGCGTAATCACTAGCCTGACTTTCACCTAAATACCAATTGTCGGTAGGTTGCCACTTATAATATTCTTTTGAAATTTCTTCTTTTGCAAGAAGTCCTTTTGCAATTTCAATATCGCTTTCATTCTTATTTTCGGAGAAAATAGCAAGCATAACGTTAAATACGTTAGCATCTACAGTGTTACCGTAAACAACGTTTTCTACACCATTTGCATCGGTATAGATTATATAGGGCCTTACTGAATAATCGCTACCATAGGCAGAATAATCTACGTTATTACCCTTTTTACCAATATTATAAAGTGCGACTGTAATATATTTATTAGCTGAATCTCCGCTAACGGTTTGAATGTTATCTTCAGTAACCTCAACGTCTTTAATAGCGGTTAGAGTACTGTTATTATCATAGGTTTTGCCAATTTCTAAGGTATCATCACCGCAAATCTCCGACTTAACTGCAAGAATACCAACCTTTTTGGTTGTCATTCCTGCAAAGCCTTCGAGCATATCGTTATCAATAGCAAATTTATAACGAAGTGCTTGTGGTATTGTGCCATCGTTAGCACGGATTGCATTTCCGGTATACCCTAAAACAGTTTCGCTACAGGTTAAATCATCAAGGAAAATGTTACTGGTAGATCCACTATCATTTCCATTTGCCTGAGCGAGATGTAAATAAAGATAAGTGTCATCGGAATCGGTTTTAAAACTAATATTTATCTTAGCCCATTTTTGAACTAAATTTTTATCCTTTAGTTCGCTCTTGCCGTTTTTATCACTTAACTTTGAATCGGCTACGTAAGCCGAATAAACCTTAGCGGATGATGGGTACAACTCACCAACAGAAATCTCATAACTATCAGTTACGATTGCTTTATTAAGGAAATCCCAATCACTTGTGTTGTAAACGTAGAAAGAAAGCTCATAATTAGTATTGGGTTTTAAATTATCAAGCTTACGAACAACTGCACGACCACGTGCGGCAAAGTTAAACATAGAATTACCGCTATAAGGTGCAACGTTTACGTAATCGGTAGTATATTCACCATCAACGTAATCGGGTGTATATTTAACTCGTTGAGCGCCGTAAACGCTTTGGATTGCCATACACCACTCGTTAGCCTGCTGATAGGTCTTATACATCTGACCCCATTTATCATCAAAAGGAGCGATATTGTGAAGATTTTGATCAGCATCTTCGGGTGAAACGCGAAGGGAGGTTTTCTCGGTATAGCTTTCAAAACCAAGACCACCTGAAATAACGCTACGGCAAAGGATTTTTGCTTTTACGTTATTCTTATTTACATCTGCAGGTGCGATAAAGGTAGTATCGGCAGAAAGGAATGTATCACCATCATACCAACCTTCAAAAAGATTTACAGAATCCATATCATCATATGTAAGGGTAAAGGTATTGCTGCCATCTGCATTATTGGT
>JAZSJA010000080.1:0-6391 GCA_045534095.1 Acutalibacteraceae bacterium
ACTGAGTTTACTCCCAATGATGTTACCCACAAAGCCTTTGGTGATGCTCTGCGTGAAGCCGAAAAATCAGGGGTAAAAATATTGGCTATGGACTGCGTGGTTACTCCCGATTCCATTGAAATTGATAAAAAGGTAAAAATAATCCTTTAAAGGTTTATTGTACGGCAAAATAATTATATCCCTATTTATTTGGTTAAAGACCATTAAATTGGGATTTTTTTATTTAATTTTTAATCCTTTTTTCAATAAAAAACAGTTGAAATAAGTCTTAATTTGTATTAAAATTAGGGCAGAAGCAATCCATTCATTTCTCCATTTTCTACTCACAATATTCTCAAAACCCCAAAGGAGATATTTTTATGAAAAAAGTTCATTTGCTCTGCAACGCACATCTCGACCCCGCTTGGCTTTGGCCTTGGACCGATGGTTTGGCAGAAGCCATTTCCACCTTCCGCGTAGCAGCAGATTTTTGTGAAGAATATGACAACTTTATTTTTAATCACAACGAAGCCCTTCTTTATGAGTGGGTAGAAGAACACGAGCCCGCACTTTTCAAACGCATTAAGGCTCTTGTTGAAAAAGGCAAATGGCGTATTATGGGCGGTTGGTATTTACAACCTGACTGCGTTATGACCTCGGGCGAAAGTCTGCTTTCTCAAATCTCTTTAGGCAGAGAATATTTTAAAGAAAAATTTGGTATTGTTCCCACCACCGCCATAAATTTTGACCCCTTTGGACACTCTCGCGGTCTGGTACAGATTTTAACAAAAACAGGCTTTGACAGTTACGTTATTATGCGCCCCGCCAAATTTGCCGGTAACTTTATATGGAAAGGGCTTGACGACAGCGAAATTCCCGTTTGCTGTATACACGGCTCCTATAACTCTCTTAAAGGCAAAGCACTCGAAAAAATCCAACATATAATTGAACAAAATCCTGATGAAAAGGTTTTACTTAATCTTTGGGGTGTTGGTAATCACGGCGGTGGCCCCTCTAAAATTGATATAGAAAAAATAAACGAATATATTAAAACCACCGACTTTGAAGTTTTGCACTCAACAACCGAGGATTATTTTGCCGACCTTGATAAATCCTCACTCCCTGTTGTAAGGGAAGATTTGGTGCCCTTTTCGGTTGGCTGTTACACCTCAATGGTTAGAATAAAGCAGGCTAACCGCCGCTTGGAAAACAAAATCGCCCTTACCGAAAAAGCCCTATGTTATGCCGAAATGAATGGCGATTTTAACGTTGATACAGAAGAACTCAAAAAGGCCAAAAAGGCACTTGCTTTTTGTCAGTTCCACGATATTTTGCCCGGATCCGGCATAAAAAAGGTGGAGGAAGATGGGCTTAAATGCCTGAACTACGGCGAAGAAATTGTCGACCGCCTTTATATGAAAGCCTTTTTAAAACTTGCCGAGGGCGAGAAAAAAGCAAAAGAAGGCCAACTCCCCATACTTGTTTTCAACCCTCACCCCTTTGAGGTGGAAGAGGAGCTTGAGGTTGAGTTTTTACTTCAAAATCAAAACTGGACCGAAGGCGAATGGACCGTTGCAACAGTTTACGATGAACAGGGCAATATATTAGCCTCGCAACACGAAAAAACATCAAGCACCCTTAATTTGGATTGGGTTAAACGTGTTTCATTTAAAGCAAAACTTGCTCCATCAAAAATCACCCGATTTAACTGCACCTTAAAAGCGGTAAAAGAAGATTTACCCTCATACCAATATAGTTCAGATGCCATAACGGTTAAAAACGAACGTATGACCACCACAATAAGTCTTAAAACAGGTCTTATTGAAAAATATGAAGTAGACGGAATCCCCCGTCTTACAAACGCAGGTAAAATCGAGGTTTATAATGATAACGAAGACCCATGGGGAATGACTGTTAACTCCTTTACCGATTATATTGGCGAATTTAAGCTTATGAGCGATGCCGATGCTAACGAATTTGCCGGCTATGGCGATGACAATTACAAAAGCATTCGCGTTGTTGAGGATGGCGATGTACGCATTGTAATTGAGGCATTGTTTGAATACAAACGCTCGGTTGCGGTGGTTAAATATTTAATCCCCAAAAAGGGCGCTCATATTGATATTAACATCACCCTTTTCTCTAACGAAACAAACAAAATGATAAAATACAACCTTTCCACCCTGGAGGGTGGCGAACCCGTAGGTGAAACAGCTTTTGGAATAAGCAGTTATAAAAACAATAAAATCGGCGACGAGGTTGTATTCCACAAATGGTGCGGTTTTAAAAATCAAAAGGGCGGAGTTTATCTGCTTAACCGCGGTACCTACGGTGGAAGTTTTACCAAAAAAGATATTAAAATTTCTTTGCTTCGTACACCTGTATATTCAGCCCACCCAATCAGAGATCGCCAGATTGCTCCCCACAATCGCTTTTTAGACCATATTGATATGGGCGAAAGGAATTTTTCTTTTAGAATAGTGGCAGAGGGCAACGTTCAAAGTCAGGCGCAAATTTTCAACGAACAACCTCAAGTTATTTCATTCTTCCCATCCGGCGAAGG
The DNA here is from genome assembly GCA_045534095.1 of Acutalibacteraceae bacterium. Taxonomy (GTDB): domain Bacteria; phylum Bacillota; class Clostridia; order Oscillospirales; family Acutalibacteraceae; genus UMGS1279. The sequence goes on from JAZSJA010000080.1 coordinate 2,543, forward strand.
CAAAAAACAAAAAAGTTCTGTGCTTATTGATAATAATGAGATTATTCTTTCCTCCTTTAAGAAAACGACCGACGGATATGAAATTGTGCTTCACAATTTTGCCGACCACCCAAGCGTTGCCGAACTTTATATTATGCCCCTGGATAAAAAAATAGACCTTAATTTTGGTAAATACGAACTTAAAATTTTAAAAATCTAAAGTTTTTCAGGAGTTATTTATGAAAAATTGCGTTGGAATAGATATTGGCGGAACAAAAATAAACATTGGTATTTTAAACACCGAATCTCAACTTGTTGCAAATAAGGTGGTTCCCGTTCCGGCAGAAAAAGACTGCCATTCAGTTCTTTCATTGGCGGCAGATACTCTTTTTTCCCTTTGTGACGAATATTGTATTGACAAAAATGATATTGCAAGTGTTGGAATAGGTGTGCCAGGCACCGTTTCATCCGATTTTAAGGTAGCGCAGATGGTACCTAATCTCGGCTGGGTTAATGAGCCCGTTTCTGATATTTTTAATTCCCTTACCGGTATTTCTGCCAAGGTTTTACAAGATTCAAGAGCCGCCGCCTATGGCGAATATAAACTAGGTAACGGTAGGAATAGTAACACCCTTATTTGTATTACTTTAGGCACAGGAATTGGTACCGGTCTTGTACTCGGTGGAGAAATTTATCACGGCGCATTGCTTGCGGCAGGCGAACTTGGTCACATTCCCGTAACAGATCAGGGCAGACCTTGTGGCTGCGGCAAAAAAGGTTGTTTGGAATGTTATGCCGCAGGTAAAGGCTTAGATCAAACTGCAAAAGAATTTTATGGCAATGATGCCACCGCTTTAGATCTTTTTAATGCCGCTAATGATGGCGATGAAGATGCCCTTTTTGCAATAAGTCAGGCAATAAATATGCTTGGCAAGGTTATTGTTTCGGCAATAAATCTTATCTCACCCGACTGCCTTATTTTTAGTGGCGGTTTATCTGCTCAAACCGACCTATATTTAAAACCTCTTATTAAATATATTAACAAGCACTCCTACAAAACTGAAGGTCAAAAAGAAATGAAAATTGCCCTTGCTAAATGGAAAGAGCACGCCCCTATGATAGGTGCCGCCCTTTTTGGCAAAGAAAATGCCCTTAGTTGCAACAATCATAGGGGCATGCTCTCGGCATCTATTATGTGCGCCGACCTTTTAAATTTAGGTTCTGATTTAATGGAACTTCAAAATTCAGGTATTGACCTTTTTCACATTGATATGATGGATGGTCATTTTGTACCTAACTATATGCTCCCTCCCGAAATTGTTAAGGCTGTAAAAAAGGTTGCTAAAATCCCACTTGATATTCACCTTATGGTAGAAAATCCTGATTTTGTAATCGAACTTCTTGATTTGTCTGAGGGGGATTTTGTCACAGTTCACTATGAAACCACAAAGCATTTAAACCGCACCCTTTCGCTTATTAAATCAAAGGGAGCAAAGGCCGGTATTGCCATAAATCCTGCTACGCCTTTATCGGTTGTTGAGGAATCTTTAAACGATATTGATATGCTTCTTATTATGACGGTTAATCCCGGTTTTGCAGGTCAAAAACTTGTAAACGGAGCCCTTGATAAAATCAAACGTGCCAGAAAAATGCTGGATGATGCAGGCCGCTCAGAGGTTATTTTAGAGGTTGACGGAAACTGCAGTTTTGAAAATATCCCCAAAATGTACAATGCAGGTGCAGATGCCTTTGTTGTTGGAACTTCGAGTGTATTTCACAAGGATTACACCTTTGAAACCGCTATAAATAAGGTTCTAAATTCTTTGGAGGAATTAAAATGAACCATTTGAATTTTGTAAATCCTTTAATGGGCACAAATTCGGTAAAAACCTATTCAAAGGGAAATGTTTCGCCCATAACAGCACTCCCTTTTGGTGCAAATCATTTCACTTTAGAAACAAGATTAGATAGCGATTTTTTATTCTTTAATCCCAACGACCATCAAACAACGGGTATCAGGCTTACCCATCAGCTAAGTCCCTGGCTTGGCGATTATGGAGCTATAACAATGCTACCTACTTCGGGCGAAAAGGTAGATTTTTCTCCTCTTAGAGCAAGTGGATATATTAAGGAAAAAACTATTTTTTCTCCCACCCTTTTAAAATGTAGTTTTTTGCGTTATCAAACCAAAATGAGCCTTGTTCCCACCATGCACGGAGCAAAAGGTACAATTAAATTTAACCCTGATTCCTCCCAAAAACGCCTTTTTATTGACTGCCAAAAAGGCGTTTCCCAGATAGGTATCGTTGCCGAAAATGGTGAAGTTTTTGGGTACGTTACAAATAAAATTTTAAATCACACTCTACCCCAAAATTTTAAAGAGTTTTTTATTATTAAATTTAACGCTCCTATAAATCTTCAAAACACCATTGCCGAGGTTTCGGGTGAGGAGCAATCTGAAAATCATTTATATAAAGGCGAAAATCTAAAAATAAGCCTTTCTTTTGATACCCAAAATACTGAAATTAGTTATTCTATCGCCACGTCATATATTAGTTTGGAACAAATGAATTTAAATTTTGAAACCGAAATAGGCGAAAAAAGCGAGAAAGAGCTTTTAACAGAAGCCGAAACCATTTGGAATGAAAAACTTTCAAAAATTGAAATCCAAACAGATGACAAAACTCAAAAATCCACCTTTTACACCTGCCTTTACAGAACCTACCTTTTTCCTCACACCTTTCACGAAATCAATGCAAACGGTGACAAAATCCATTACAGCCCCGCAAACGGGGAGGTTTATGATGGCCCATTATACACCGATATTGGCTTTTGGGATGTCTACCGCACCTCAATGCCTCTGCTAACCATTTTAGAGCCCGAGATTTTTGCAGATATTTGCAAAGGCCTTGTTAGTTTTTATAAAGAATCGGGTTTGTTACCCCGATTTTCTGCCCCCGGCCCTATTTCTTGTATGCCGGGTACCGCAGTTGATATGATTTTTGCAGATGCGGTTAAAAAGGGCATTGTTCCCAACAAAAACTTAATTACTAGCATGCTTGAGGGTATGTTGAAACACGCAAATGAGCCCTGCGAAGACCCAAAACTCGGCGGTCGTGACGGCATTTTGGACTATAAGTCACTAGGATATGTACCGCTGAACTACAAAGAGAGCGTAAACAAAACTCTTGATTACTCCTACGGTGACTGGTGCATCTCGGTAATTGCCGAAGCACTTTACGAACCCAAACTTGTAAGCGAATACAAAAATCGTGCCCTTAACTATAAAAATTTATTTGATGCTAAAACAAATCTTTTAAAAGCAAAGGATAAAAACGGCAACCCAAGACCCGATTGGTCACAGTTTGAGTGGAGCTATGACTACACCGAAGGTTCTGCTTGGCAAAACAGTTTTTCTGTGTTCCACGATATGGCAGGTCATGCGGAGTTAATGGGTGGCACCGACCAAATGATAAAAATGATTGACACCCTTTTTGCTCTGCCCCCAATTTTTGAGGTTGGGTACAGGGGCAAAGAAATTCACGAAATGACCGAAATGGCATCGGTAGATTTTGGTCAGTGTGCTTTATCAAATCAGCCTAGTTTTCATATACCCTATATATATTCATATCTGGGCTCACCCGATAGCACCTGTTATCAGGTTCGTCGTGCCGTAAAGGAGCTTTTTGAACCCACCGAAAATGGGTTCCCCGGTGATGAGGATACAGGAAGTATGTCGGCATGGTATATATTCTCATCCCTTGGATTTTACCCCGTCACCCCCGGTACGGCAGAGTACGTTTTAGCTTCTCCATCGGTTAAAGGGGCGGTTATTCACACAGGCTATGGCACCGATTTTAAGGTAGAAAC
>JAZSJA010000040.1:0-11592 GCA_045534095.1 Acutalibacteraceae bacterium
GCTGAGTGCCCTGATCATTTTGACCCCAGACAATATCTTGGCGATGCCCGTTCAGCTATTAAGGGTATGGTTGAGCACAAGATTAAAGACGTTCTTGGCTGCAACGATAAAGCTTAATTTAAATTTTATAACGTTTTAAAAACCGCAGTAGAGCAAAAATTTGCTCTACTGCGGTTTAGTTAATTTTGCATTTATCTATGATGCGTCTTTTAATTGTTCTTTTTGCGGAACGATACTTAGGTTATCGCCTACGGATTGTGCGGTTTCGAGCATATTTTCAGCGAAAATTGCATATCCTTTGGTTGGGTCGTCTATAAGGACGTGTGTTACGGCGCCGACGAGTTTACCATTTTGGATAATGGGACTGCCACTCATTCCTTGCACTATACCGCCTGTTTTTTCAATTAGTTCCTTATCAGTAATCTTCACAACCATATTTTTGGTTACACTATTATTGTGAGCAATCTTTTCGATTTTGCACTTATAATATTTTGGCACTTCACCGTCAACCGTTGTTAAAACCTCGGCTTCCCCTACCTTAATTTCTTGTTTTAACGCTATTTCGGTTAAAGAATTTTTTGGTACCTTTAAATTATAGCAACCATAAACACCCGTTTCGTTATTGATGTTAAGTGGGCATAGATTTTCTTCCTTAAATCTACCAACCAGCTCACCCGGGTTACCCGAACTGCCTTTGTTAACATCCAGAATTTCTGCCTTAACAAGCTCTCCTGAATTAAGGGTTAAAATTTTACCCGTATCCACGTCGCAAATCCCGTGACCTAATCCGCACACTGCGTTGAGCGAGGGACTATAAAAGGTTAGGGTTCCAATACCCGCACTACTGTCACGAACCCAAATTCCTGTTTTGTATTTTCCACTTTGATAACAAAGAGCAGGAGTAATTTTAATTGTTTTTGATTTTTTATTACTAATGATATCTAAGGTTAATTGCCTGCCATTAGACTCTTCAATAATTTTAGCAACATCCTCATTGGAATAGACATTTTGATTGTTAATAGAAACTATTAAATCGCCTTTTTTTAGTCCTCCATCTACAGCAGGAGATACCTTTCCTTTCTCGGTCATAACCGAATCAATACCCACTACCATAACACCGTCGGTATAAATTTTTATTCCAAATGGGTTACCTAAAACCAAAACACTACTTTTTGAAACAACGCTGACCTTTGCTTTTTTTATTGGAAAAATCCCAAAGGCTTTTAATTTTACCGAATAGTTTTCCTTTGAACTATTTATCATTTTACTTTCGGAATAATTTTCCCCATAGTATTCTGCTTTTAAGGGCACTTTTGCATCTATTTTTAAGGTCTTACCCGAAACAACGTTAAATTCATCAGGTAGGACAGAATCCATATATGCAGTACCCAAAATTAAAACCAATGAAAAAACACTTAATACTGCGGCTGTTATTTTAAAAAATTTTGCTATTTTACTTCTGCACATTAACTTCTCCTCTTGCTTGCCATAATAATATATGTAAATAAATCCGCATTAACAAAAGGGAAAAATCCCATTTAATATAAATTAAAGCAGTTTAAACACATTATTGGCGATTGAGAAATTATTATACATTTTTTGCTAATTTTAAAATTTTAATTGCCGTAAAACAAGCCTTTCAGCACAGTCTTTTTATGGCGTTTGTTAGGCAAATATCCCTCCATAGAAATTAAAATAGAATCATTTCCTATAACTTCAATTTTATCCCAAGGGATTATTATATCTTCTCCCCTGTTTAAAAAACCTATACCTTTGTTTTTACCTGAAATAATCACAGACGATAACGTACCTGTTTCGGTATCAAACTCAATGTCGCTGACGAATCCCACAACCGATGCATCTTTTATTGATACTACCTGTTTATCTTTGAGTTCTGCTATTCGTGCTACCATAAAAACAATCACCTCGTACAATTATATGCCGAGTGATAAAAATTATTTACTTTTTTGCCAGAAAAAACGACCCTCCTTGGGAAGGTCGTTTTACTAATTAAAATCAAATATTAAAGAGTTGCGTCAGCTTGCTCCATAAGTTTTGCAAACTCTTCACCGCTGATTTTTTCGTTGGTGTAAAGTTCTTTAGCAATAAGGTGGAGTTTAGAGATATCGTTCTTTAATATTTCTACCGCTTTTGCATACTGAGTAGAAATAATAGAACTAATCTCGGAATCAATCTCCGCTGCGATTTTCTCAGAATAGTTAGGAGTAGATGAAAAATCTCTGCCAAGGAAAACTTCGTTATTATCGGTACCAAAGGTAATGGGGCCAAGTTTTTCACTCATACCATACTTGGTAACCATTTTTCTTGCAATATCGGTTGCACGCTGCATATCATTAGAAGCACCTGTGCAAATATCAGACTGTGTAATTTCCTCTGCCGCACGACCACCAAGCATAGAACAAATTTCCTCTAACAAATAGCGTTTGGAAATATGACCTTTTTCCTCAGTAGGAATATACATGGTGTAACCTGCTGCCATACCTCTTGGGATAATAGAAATCTGATGAACGGGGTCCTGAGTTTCTAAATGATAAGAAACAATTGCGTGGCCAGCCTCGTGATAAGAGGTGATGAGTTTATCTTTATCCTTAATAACGTGAGATTTTTTCTCAGTACCCATTACAACCTTGATTGTAGCCTCTTCAACGTTTTCTTGGGTAATTGCTTTAAGATTTTTTCTAGCGGCAAGTAACGCTGCTTCATTAAGGAGGTTTTCAAGATCGGCACCGGTAAAACCGGCAGTAGACTGAGCAATGGTTTTAAGGCTAACATCAGGGCCTAATGGCTTTCCTCTTGCATGAACCTTGAGGATTTCCTCACGTCCCCTAACGTCGGGATAATTAACTGTAATTTGGCGGTCGAAACGTCCGGGGCGGAGCAAAGCTCTATCCAAAATATCGGGACGGTTGGTAGCAGCGATAACAATAACGCCCTCATTAGCACCAAAACCATCCATTTCAACAAGCAATTGGTTAAGGGTCTGCTCGCGTTCATCGTGGCCGCCACCAAGACCTGCACCACGTTGACGACCAACAGCATCAATCTCATCTATAAATATAATTGAGGGAGATGATTTTTTAGCCTGATCGAAAAGATCGCGTACACGAGAAGCACCAACACCAACAAACATTTCTACGAAATCGGAACCTGAAATTGAGAAGAAGGGTACGTTTGCCTCACCTGCCACAGCACGTGCAAGAAGAGTTTTACCCGTTCCGGGAGGTCCCACAAGCAAAACACCTTTGGGAATTCTGGCACCAAGCTCATTGAATTTTCCGGGGTCTTTTAAGAAATCAACAAGTTCTTGCATTTCTTCCTTTTCTTCATCGGCACCCGCAACGTCAACAAAGGTGGTTTTTCTTTTATTATCTGCCTTTTTGAACTTAGCCTTACCAAAAGAAAGAGATTTATCTGCACCCATTGATTGACCCATTTTACGCATTAAAATTATCATTAACACAACGCCTGTGCCGATAACCAAAACTGTGGGCAATAGGTTGCTAATCCAAGCCGTTTCATTTCCACGCTTATAATCATACTTAATGATTTTAGAAGGATCATTTGCATTTTCTTTTTTATTTTCTTTGATTATATCGCTTGCATCATTAAAGAAAATACTAGGATCGGCAACAGTATAACTATAAGTTCTGTCTAACTTCTTATCAACATCTTCACGGAGCTTGTACTTTAACTCGCCGCTATAAAGATTAAGTTGATATTCTGCAATTTCATTGTTGTCCAGCATTTGAATAATTTCATAATATTTCTTTTTGCTGGATGAGTCAGCCATTTTAATTATAAAGAAGGATCCTAAGAGTAAAATAATAGGAATTGCTATAATTAAAATGTTTTTAAGTTTTTTATTCAATTACTAACTTCCTCCTGGTTATTTATATAATTAAGGTTTTACAACCCCAACATACGGTAAATTGCGGTATTTTTCCGCATAATCCAAACCATACCCAACAATAAACTCATCGGGAATTTCAGCACCAACGTAATCTGCTTTAATATCAGCAGTACGACGCTCAGGTTTATCAAAGAAAGTACATATTTTAAAGGATTTTGGATTTCTCATTTCAAGCATGGTTTTAAGCTGCGAAAGAGTGTTTCCACTATCTAAAATATCTTCTATTACCAACACGTCATAATCTTTAATATCAATTGACAAATCCTTTAACACTCTTACAACGCCGCTTGAACGTGAGCCGTTGCCATAAGAAGATAACGCCATAAATTCGATATTACAAGGAATGGTGATTTTTCGCATTAAGTCAGCCATAAAAACAACCGACCCTTTGAGTATACCCACTAAAAGCAGATTTTTATCTTTATAATCTTCTGAGATTTTTTCACCTAACCGAGCAACAATTTCTTCAATTTGTTGTTCAGAAAATAAAACTTTTTCAATTTCATCATGCATTGACATTTTTATTCTCCCCTTTTTTAGGATTCATAAACTTTAAATACCAATACTTTTTTGGTATTATCGTCAATGGCAACCCTTTTATCGGTGCCAATTTTATATCCCCAAATTACACCTTGTTCATCTGATGCAATTGGAGCATTTTCACGCAAATAAACGGGAAGGTTGTTTTCAGACTGAATGCGACGGACGGGTTTTGAAACCCCTCGCCCTAAAGGACTGATTTTATCCCCCGCTTCTCTAGTTCTTAAAACCAACTTACCACATATTTTATCACAGTCTACTGCGTTTTTTAATAACAATTTGTTAATTTTACTTTTTTGTTCAAATTTTTCTTTTAAGATAACCTCTGTTTCAACCGAAAAAGTAATGTTTTTATCTTTTTTTACATATAAATATCCTTTCTTAACTTCTGCATAGAAGCCTCCAAAAAGTTCAATCTTTGAATAATTTGAATTTAACGCTTCTATCATTAAATTCAAATGAAGACTATCAGGATATCTTTTAGTAATATGGTATGTGAAATCAGCTATAACTCTAGCCTTTAAAGCATTATGAGCGGGTAAAAGTACCTTAACGTTAAGACTATTATCACTAAAAGCTTTTTCGTAAAGTTTTTTTGCTTCTGTTTCAATAAAATGGTTATCATTTTTCAAAAGGCCCATATTTCTTACCGATAAAGTTATGATTTCAGGTGAAATCTCCTTTAATAGAGGTATAACGTTATTCCTGATTTTATTTCTGGTATAATCATTTGAAAGATTAGTGCTATCAACAACATATTTTAAGTTATTTTCGTTAATATAACCCAAAATATCATATTTTGAACAACCATTAAGAGGTCTAATAAATCTTCCTCTGATATCCGGAATACCGGTAAGGCCTTTAAGTCCTGTACCACGACAAAAGTTAATTATAAAGGTTTCCAAAGAATCATCGGCGTTATGAGCAGTAGCGATATACTCGGCTTCAATATTATCGAAAATTTCATATCTCATACGTCTTGCCGCAAGCTCAACACTTTCACCTTTTTGTGCATCATCCAAAACCTTTACATCGTATATTTTTATTGGAACATTGAGATTTTTACAAATATCCGCACAAAATTCGGCATCTCTTTTCGCTTCATCTCCACGAATATTGTGGTTAATATGAACTGCAAAAAGCGAAAAATCCAACTCCTTTGAAAGTTCGTTTAACAGGTGTAGCAAACAGACAGAATCTGCCCCGCCTGAAAGAGCTACACAAATGCTTTTAGGCGTTTTGGTTAATCTTAAAAGGTCTTGTTTTACAATATCTTTAATTTTCTTCATAACCAACCGCCTGCGATGTGAAACGAGTAAACTGACCGTCCCAGTAAAGTGGTATTGTTTTACATTCACCATGACGGTTTTTCGCAACAATACATTCAGCCTTGTTGGGGTCCGCTACATTTTCAGGATCGGTGTTTTCAGCATCGTAATACTTTTCTCTGTAAAGAAATAAAACTATATCGGCATCCTGCTCGATAGAACCCGAATCACGAAGGTCTGAAAGCTGTGGTTTATGGGATTTAACGTTTTTACCTTCGGTACCACGGCTTAACTGAGCACAAGCGATAACCGGAACCTTTAGTTCCTTTGCCATAATTTTTAAGTTACGAGTTATATCCGAAACCTGTTGAACACGGCTTTCTTGAACTGTTGCAGACTGCATAAGACCTAAATAGTCAATAATAACCAGGTCTACGTCACCGAGTCTTCTAAGCTTAGCCTTCATTTCCGGAACGGTAATAGAAGGAGTTTCGTCCAAATACATCTCAGTTTTTGAAAGTTGTTCAGCCGCCATAGCAAGCCTTGTCCACTCATCATTAGTCATTAAAGATGAATCTCTTAAATGGCTGCTCTCAATAGCCGCCTCATTGGATAACAAACGTTGTGCTAACTGATCGCGTGACATCTCAAGTGAGAAAAAGCAAACTCTTTTACCGCCGTTTACAGCAACATTACGCGCAATATTGAGTGCAAAAGAAGTTTTACCCATACCGGGACGAGCGCCCAAAATAATAAGGTCAGATTTATTAAGGCCTGTAAGGGTTCTGTCAAGCTCTGATATGCCACATGGAATACCAACGTAATCATCATGTGTTTCAGGGTCTGCAACCTTCATTAAGCGGTCATAGGTTTCATTAACGATAACATCTTTTATTAAAACTAAATCTCCGCTATTTATACCCTGCCTAATATCATAAATCCTTTTTTCTGCTTTCTCTAATAAATCGCCCGAATTATCAGAATTTTCATTGATATCCTTAATAATGTTTTGTGCCGCTTTCATAAGAGCGCGAGTAAGATATTTATCTTTAACAATTGCTATGTAATTTTCTAAATTGGCCGTTGTAGGAACACACTGAACCAACTGAGTAAGATAAGATTTACCGCCCGCATCATCATATACTCCCTCACTTTTAAGGCGTTCCAAAAGTGTAATAAAATCAATGGGAACATTGAGTTCGTACATTTTTGTGAGGGTAGAATAAATCTTTTGATGATTTTCAATATAAAAATAGTCGGGTTTAAGCATTGTTTGGACAAGGTTTAAACAAGAAGGATCAATAATAATAGAACCTATTACCGACTGTTCGGCCTCAACTGAAAAAGGGGTTTTGCCCTCGCTTAAAATATCAAAACTGTTGTTTGATTCCATATTTGATTATTCCTTTACAATAACCTGCATTTTTGCGACAATGCCGTTATAGAGTTTAATTTCTGCAGTATATTCGCCAAATTGCTTAATATCAGCAACCTGCATTTTTCTGCGGTCAACCTCAATACCAAATTTGTTTTTTATTTCAGCCGCAATTTCCTTAGCGGTAACGGCACCAAACAATTTACCCGATGCACCTGCTTTGGCTATAATTTCAACCTTTTTATCATTAAGCTTAGCTGCTGTTTCTTCTGCCGCTTTCTTTTCTTCAGCAATATGATGTGCCTTAGATTCCTCGCGATTTTTAAGTTCATTCATTGCTGCTGCGTTTGCTTCAATAGCAAGTTTTTTAGGAAATAAAAAGTTTCTTGCATAACCGTCTGAAACGTTACAAAGTTCGCCTTTTTTTCCATGACCTTTTACATCTGCCAATAAAACAACCTTCATTTTAGTTATCCTCCTCATTTTTTGAAATGGCATTTAATAATAATTGTTTTGATTTTTCAAAATCTATATCTTTTAATTGGCAAGCGGCCATTGTTCTATGTCCGCCACCACCCAGATTTTCCATAATAAGCTGTACGTTAACATCTCCGTAAGACCTAGCTGAAATATTGATTACGCCTTGTAGTTGACTCATAACAAAGGAGGCTTTTACCCCTGAAATATTAAGCAGTTCATCAGCTGCTTGAGAAGATATAATACGTGATTGCTCCGGGGAAAGCTCCAGGTTATTGTTAATTGCAACTGCATACTTACCAAATTGTTCTGCCGTTGATATAATGGATGTTTTTAACTTATGATGCTCTATGGAATCGGAAAACATCTTTTTAACCGCAATGGGATCGGCTCCCCTTCTACGCAAAAACGCAGAGGCCTCAAAGGTGCGAACACCTGTGTTCATACAATAATTTCGAGTATCCAATACGATACCAGCCAAAAGAGCCTCAGCCTCGGCTTTGCCAACCGCCGATTCGCTAATATACTGCAACAATTCGCAAACCATCTCAGACGCTGATGAAGCAGAAGACTCATGATAAAAAATAACCGCATTTGAAATATGGTCAACCGACTTGCGATGATGGTCTATAACCACAACGGTTCCGGCTTTATTTAAAACATCCTCATACTCTAACAACTGAAGTCTATGTGTATCTAGCACAATCAACAAAGTATTTTTGGTTAACAACTGCTCAATAGAACGATAATCTGCAACCATTAAATCTGCACCCAACTCGGTTATTCTATCAAACAGAGGATTAACCAATGCATTTTTTTGCTCCATAGCAATAACTGCAGGTGTATCTGTGAATTTGCGAATTACAGAACAAAGTGCATATGCTGCACCATAACAATCCAAATCGGCAAACTTATGACCCATCAATACGACCTGTTCGCTTGAATTTATAAGTTCCAAAAGTGCAGAAGCAACAATACGCGTTCTTACTCTTGTACGCTTTTCATTACCACCTGAAATACCGCCGAAAAATTGGAAAGAATTATCTCTTTTTTTAATTGCAACCTGATCACCACCGCGACCCAAAGCCATATCCAAAGCCTGAGAGGCTTGCTCTTCACACTCACGAAAGGTATTTCCACAACCAATTCCTATAGAAATAGTGGCTCGACCCCTATTTCCAAAATCAATAGAACGGATTTGATTAAGTATATCAAATTTATTAGCAGTAAAAGAAATTAAATCTCTTTCTTCAAAAACAAACAAATATCTTTCGCCCGAAATTTTTCTGCTAATACCATTTACGGTTGCAAACCAATCATCTAAAACTGTTTGAATTTTAGAAATAATACTGCTTCGCTCACCATCACGCATATTAAGTGCTAGATCATCTAAATTGTCTATAGCAATCAAGGCCACAATAGGACGACTAAGTTTATATTCTGAAGCCGTTTTTCTTAAAGTTGTTAAATCAATAAAGCATATAATTCTTTGAGTGACAGAGTTTAAAGTATGTTCAGTTTCGTACACATCAAATATCTTATTGGCATAAGAAATGGTGGTGTACTTAGATTTTTTTAGTTCTTCATTTCCGTTTTCGCCTAAGATTTCAAATAGGTTTTCACCAATTAAAGCGTCTGCGCTATCATTTACAGTTTCAACAAACCGCTCGTTATACCAAATAATCTCATCATTTTCCGAAGCAATCAACACAGGAATGCTAAAATTCGAAAGTGCATTTGAGATGGTATTATCATTGTCATCATTTATGGCACCTATGAGTTCTGTTACCCTTTTTTTAACAGTATGGATTCTAATGATGGCAAATATCGCTAACACCAAAAACAGAGCCGCTGAAGCGTAGAAAAAAGGTTTTGAAATGAAATAAAATACGGCGGTCTGCAATGCAGAAAAGGCCAAAAATAGTATATATAATAAATTAAAATTCCAAAGCTTTTTAAACATAAAACAGACCTCCTTTAAATTTTATATTTCCATTATAATTGGTAAAACCATGGGGCTTCTTCTTGTTTTTTCATAAAGAAATTTAGAAACTCCATCACGAATACGAGTTTTAACAGTATTCCAATCGTGATTACGACTTAAATAACAACTTTCAATTACTTTGCAAGCAACCTCGGTTATATCGTCCATAAGTTCTTCTGATTCCTTAACGTATACAAAGCCTCTGGAAATAACCTCAGGACCCGAAACGACCTCATGAGTTACTGAATCCATTGTCATTACAACAACAATTACGCCATCATCAGCCAGGTGCTTACGATCACGCAAAACAACATTACCAACATCGCCAACGCCCAGACCATCAACCAAAACACGTCCCGCAGGAACAGATTCGGTAACTGCCATTTTGTTTTTGGAAATTTCAATTACTTTACCAATACCGGTAATCATAATATTTTCTTTTGGAATTCCCATAGTACGAGCTAATCCGGAATGCTTGTAAAGGTGCTTTTGCTCGCCGTGAACAGGAATGAAATACTTAGGCTTAACAAGATTAAGCATAAGTTTAAGTTCCTCTTGGCAGGCATGACCTGAAACGTGCACGTCGTACATTTTCTCATAAACTACGGTTGCGCCCTGTTTCATAAGTTCATTTACAACCTTACTAACAAGTTTTTCATTGCCGGGAATTGGAGTTGCCGAAATAATTATAAGATCTCCCGGAACTATTCCTACCTGACGATGATCACCAAAAGCCATTCTGTGTAGTGCCGATAATGGTTCGCCCTGACTTCCTGTTGTAACAACAACAATCTGCTCGGGAGAATATCTGTTGATCATATCAATATCAATTAAAATACCTTCGGGTACCTTCAAATATCCAAGTTCTGAAGCAACACTAACAACGTTAAGCATACTTCTGCCCGAAACTGCAACTTTACGTCCACAGCGGAATGCCTCATCTATTATCTGTTGAATTCTGTGAATATTAGATGAAAACGTAGCAACGATTATTCTTTCTTTTTCTGCCTTTTTAAACAAGGTTGAAAAAGATTCGCCAACTAACTTTTCAGATGCAGTATATCCCGGTCTTTCTGCATTAGTCGAATCGGAAAGCAAGGCCAAAACGCCCTTATTTCCAAGTTCTGCAAAACGACCCAAATCTATAACGTTAGAATCTATTGGGGTGGTGTCAATCTTAAAGTCGCCGGTTTGAATTATAACGCCCGCAGGAGTTTTTATAGCAACCGCAACGGCGTCAGGAATTGAATGATTAACATGAATAAATTCAATCGAAAATTTACCAATTTTTACAGTATCACCGGCTTTTACAACGTTAAGACTAGCGGTGCTCATAAGTTTATGCTCTTTTAATTTACCCTCAATCAATCCTAAGGTTAACCGAGTGCCGTATATAGGTAAGTTAAAGTGTTTTAAAAGATATGGTATAGCACCTATATGATCCTCATGACCGTGGGTTACTACCAGGCCTTTGATTTTATCCTTATTGTTTACAACATAGGTAAAATCCGGAATTACTATATCAATACCCGGGGTTTCTTCATCGGGAAAATTCATACCACAATCAACTAAGAACATATCTCCATCGTATTCATATAGAGTGATGTTTTTACCTATTTCACCAAGTCCACCAAGGGGTATAATTTTTACAGGTTTTGTATTGCTTTTAATTGACCCTTTTTTGCTATTTTTATTGGTATTATTTTTAACCGAAGTATTTTCGGAGTTATGCTTTTTAGATTGATGATTTTTTTTATTGTTTTTATTAGAATTTGAAGATTTTTTATCAAAACTATTGCTTTTTGGAGCAGAATCGGGTATACTAATAGTGGAAGGTTGACTGACTCCCGCTTTAGGCGTATGGGCCGAGGTATTTTGCATCGGCAGAGTTTCAGCAGCCTTCTTTTTTTGATAATCTGAACTTTCCAAGTAAAGCGTTTGCAGAGAAACACTTCGCTTGTTTTTTGAAATCAAATCAAAATTGATAATAGTTCCGTCTGTAAAGCTTTTTTTGAAA
>JAZSJA010000030.1:0-7291 GCA_045534095.1 Acutalibacteraceae bacterium
TACCCCATCTTCAGTTTCTGTGGGCTGATATAATGCGTATCTTGGACAATAACTTCCAAATTCACCACTTGTGTTAGGTACACGAACATAGTAGGTAAGCTCATACTCATCACCGGGAATAAGGGTAAAAGAGGGGCTTCTGAGCGCTATGGTTGCGGTGCTTGAACTTGTTAAACGAATAACTTCTTTTACGCCATCGCCGTCCTCATCAAAATATTTAGCAGAGCCACGGACAGACCAGTTTGTACCGTCACCAAAAAATGATTCCAATACGATTGCTTTTTTGCCTTCGCTACTTGCAGTATCTTCCGCATAAGCGGGGAAAGAAAAAACCGAAGTAAGCATTAAGCAAAAAACTAATAAAATTGCTAATGTTTTTTTCATTAAATCTCCTCCAAAAATTTTTTTTGCATTTTAATAGTACCATACAAGAGCAAAAAAAGCAATGTTTTTTTTATTTAAATATCAAAAACAAAATCCGTAACAAAACCTTTTGAAGATTTTTGTATTGTCCTCTTGACAAGGTACACTTATTATGTTATCATATGAACAGTTGAACATATGAAAGGATGGTGTTATGAACAATTCAACAAATACGTGTGAATGTTTACTAATTCACCAAGATGCGGTCGAAGCGGTACGTGCTACTCTGCCCCCCGACGAAACACTTAGCGACCTTGCCGATCTTTTTAAACTTTTTGGTGATGCAACACGCATAAAAATTCTATACCTGTTACTTGAAAAAGAGCTTTGTGTTTGTGATATTGCAGCACTTCTTAATATGACACAATCTGCCATATCACATCAGTTAAAAACTCTTAAACACAGTAAGCTTGTTAAATTCAGGCGAGAGGGTAAAGTTGTTTTTTATACCTTGGCGGACAACCACGTAAAAGGCATTATTGCCAAGGGTATGGAACATTTAGATGAATAATTTATAAGGAGTAAAAGTAATGAAAAAGGTTTTAAAATTTTCTGAAATTGACTGTGCTAACTGTGCAGCAAAGGTGGAAAAAAACATAAGCAAATTAGAACAAGTAAAATCTGCAAGGGTTGTTTTTTTAACCGGAAAAATCATTTTAGAGGTTGAGGATAACTGCGATATTCCCTCTTTAATTAAAGCGGTTGAAAAAGAAGCAAAAAAGGTTGAGCCTGACTGCGAAATCACAGAATAATAGGTAAAATTATGACTAAAAAGCAAAAAAAATCACTTATATTAATTTTAACATCTGCCATTTTATATGGTGTATGCCAGTTCATTGACTTTGAAAGTTTTGGACATCATAGCCATTTGATTGAAACTGCCTGCTACTTTGTTCCATACATAATTTGTGGCGCAAGCCTACTTAGAAAAGCCTTTTTAGGTATTTTTTCGGGTAGGATTTTTGATGAAAACTTTCTTATGGCGGTTGCAACCATAGGTGCTTTTGCCCTAAGCCTTATTTCAACACACGGCGACCACGGTCACGCCCACAGTTCCGCCGGAGAAGGTGCAATAGTTGTTATACTTTATAGAGTGGGCACTTTTTTTGAAAGCATTGCCACCGAACGCTCACGTCGCTCCATAAAAGAACTTGTAGATATTCTTCCCGAATATGCAAACGTTTTAAGAAATGGCGAAATATTAACGGTAGATCCCTATGAGGTTGAGGTTGGCGAAACTATACTTGTTAAAGCGGGGGAAAAAATCCCCCTCGACGGAAAAATTATTAAAGGCTCCAGTTCCCTTAACACCGCCGCACTTACGGGCGAGAGTTTTCCCATAAACGTAAATGTAGGTGATAAGGTTATAAGCGGATCTATTAACTGTGAGGGTGTTTTGGAAATTCAGGTTGAAGCAGAATACCAGAATTCCACCGTTGGAAAAATAGTAGAGCTTATTGAAGAAGCCTCTGAAAAAAAGGCCAAAAGAGAAAGCTTTATCACCCGATTTGCCACGATATACACACCAATTGTTGTGGGTTCGGCAGTAATTTTAGCAACCCTACCTCCCCTACTTGGTGCCCACGGCGGATTTATAGAATGGATAGAACGTTCCCTTTCATTTTTAGTAAGTGCCTGTCCTTGTGCCCTTGTAATATCCGTACCACTTGCTTTTTTTGGCGGTATGGGTGCAGCATCCAGAAAGGGAATACTCATAAAAGGTGCAGGATATTTAGAATCCCTTGCCAAGCTTAAACTTTTAATGTTTGATAAAACAGGAACCCTTACAAAGGGCAGTTTCAGAGTAACTGCAATCCATCCTGAAAAAATAACCGAATCCGAGCTTCTTAGAATTGCGGCAACCGCCGAATGCTACAGCGACCATCCCATATCCAACTCACTGGTTGCGGCATATGGCAAGGTCCCCGACTCAAAGGCTGAAAACATTATGGAGCTACCCGGTGCAGGACTCAGAGCAGATATTGAGGGAAAGCAAGTGCTTGTTGGAAACGACCGCTTGATGAAGCTTGAAAAAATCACCATTACCGAATGCGAAGAATGTCACGCTCATAATCTTTCGGGCAACACCATTCACATTGCAATGGATGGCGAATATATGGGTCACATTGTTATTGCCGACGAAATCAAGGACGGAGCATTTGACACCATTGCAGATTTGAAAAATGCAGGAATTCGTGCCGTTATGTTAAGCGGCGATAATGACAAAATCACCAAAAAGGTGGCGAATGAGCTTGGAATTGACGAATACCATTCATCTCTATTGCCTAAAGATAAGGTGGAGCTTGCCGAAAAATTCCTTTCAGGAAAAGCAAAAAATGATGTTATAGGATTTGTTGGTGATGGAATTAACGACGCTCCCGTGCTTATGCGTTCGGACATTGGAATTTCAATGGGCGCTATGGGAAGCGATGCCGCCATTGAAGCCGCTGACGTGGTTATAATGGATGATAACGTAAATAAAATCACCTTGGCACGCAAAATAGCAAAACGAACTCTTGGAATCGTTAGTCAAAATATTGTATTCTTTATTTTAGTAAAAGCCTCCGTTTTAACCCTGAGTGCTTTTGGATACGCCCCTATGTGGCTTGCAATTTTTGCCGATGTTGGAGTAACCATCATAGAGATTTTAAATTCCACACGCGCTATGCGATATAATAAATAATATATTTATAAACATAAAATCTGCAATAAAAGTGCTTTTTTCACACTTTTATTGCAGATTTTTTATTTTAATTATTATTTAAAGGGATTTAATAAATCTTGTTTTTTTACATCCCCTTTTGCTGTTTAATTAAGTTTAATTAAACCAAGGAATGTTTACGTCATCGCCGATGATGTTACTTTCTACGTAAATAACAAAGGACTGTGCAGGAATAGTATCTATGAAAGAACTATCTTCACCAGAAATTGTTTTATCGCTGGAAATCGATATAGCCTCAACAGTAGGAGTGATTTGGCTGGGATCATAGGTGTAACGTGTTAAGGGTTTTACATTGCCCGACTCGAACTGAAGATCTACGTTAGTAACGTATTCGGTTGTATTTACAACAATAACAACGTTGTCTCCGTCATCATTTTTAATGGCGCTTGCATAAATTGCATTTTTATTATCAGCGTCGTCTATAACATCAACCTCAAAAACATCTGCATTTTCATTGTTCAAATACTTACCAATAAGGTTAATTCCATAGTAAGTAACACGTGGTGTGTAGGATGAAATGTTATAGTAAGCAGTACATGGGCAAGTAGGACCATTAGGACAAACCTTACCATCTACGTGAACGAGAGAGGAACAGGTACCAACTGCATGAATACCACCTGAGAACTCAGATGAATTATCTAAAACACCACAACCCTGAATGGCGTCACTATCCCACAGACAGTCAAACATCTGCCAGGTTAAGAAACGGTTAACGCCATTGTTAATACCTGCTGTCATACCTGCGGCAAACTGAGTCATCTGCATACCTACGTTGTTCCACCATTTTGAGTCAGGAGCGTGTGCAAAGTACTCATCACACCAGAATTCCTGATTTCTTAAACCGCTATTTGTTAAAACATCATTATAGTATGTGAAATTGCTTTCTGCCATAGAATAACATGCTTCAGGATCATAAATAGTGCTATCATAACCCGCAGCGGTATTTGGTGTGCTATATTGGTGCATTGCGTTGATATCGATCATATTCTTGTATTCATCATTATTACCAATTTTATCATAAACATACTCAACCAAGGATAGACGATTTTGACTTGCATAAAGTGACTGTGCAGGGCCGATAATCTTAACGCTACTTCTCAAATCTGCGTTTTTAAGGGCATTTTGAAGACCGATAGTCATTATAATCCATTCATCGTAAGAATAAATTTCATCATCACTTCTAAAATCGCCGGATTCTGTAAAGGGGATAATGTACTCAACGTTATTTACACCGTGTGCTTTAAGTGCATTCATACCCTGCTTAATCCACTCGCCGTAGCGTGCAGCGGCTACAGAATAATGTTCCAATTCGTTAGTGTTAAGGCTTAGGCCAAGTGCCGTTGCGTCTGTCTTGATTTTATCGGCATTTGCATCCTCACCATATTTAGCTGAAACCTTTTCGGTTGCGGCATCATTATAACCGTGTAAATAGTTAACCTCAGGGATAGAGGAATGTCCTTTACCGCTCGGGTCTTGAGAATCGAAAATTCCTGTATTGAACTGTTTATTGTAGAAGCAAATGAAATCATACAAATGCCAACCTGCTTGAATTGTGATGGAAATATCTCTATCTTGAAGCATTTTGCCCCATTTGTAGAAGGCAGTCATTTTTTCAGAATCCCAATTCCAACCACTTTCGGTCCATGCCCAGTTAGAATCAAAACGGGTACGAACGTTATCTACCTTGGTATCTACAAGTCTATCCATTTCGGTTGCAGCTTGAGCCTCAGTATAGGTTCTGTTATGGCTGTCAGGGAAGAATGAAGTACCATGATAAACGGTAGAACGAATACCTTGGAAATTGGAATATTTTGGAGTATTATTGGATATTCTTAAAATTTTATCGGTATATTCGCTTATAATATTATTGTAAAGATAGTTACGAACTTCTTCAGTTTCTTTATATTCGCCATTTGATTTTTTGGCAGAATAAGCGGCTTTTGAAACAGGATAAATTGCAACATCAGCCTGATTGCCGTAGAAGACACCGGTTTTACCATTTTCATCAACATATTTAAAATATGCTCTTACAGTGTAATCTGTATTATAGTTCTCTTCACGAATATTGGTTAAAACGCCTGTAAATTCAATAGAACTGTTTTCTTCCTCAAAAATTTTGTTAATACCATTTTCAAAGGAATATGCAACACCGGTTTTGGGACCATAGGATTTATCACCATAATCATAAACGCCATCTATGGTGAGTTCGCCATTGCCACAGTAAGCGGTTTTAATTGCTAAGGTACCGTATTCGGTAACTCGCAAACCATAGTACATATCTTCGGTGAGAAGTTTTTTATCAATGCGGGTTTTATAACGCAATCCCTGTATACCCTCGGTACGAATTGCAGTACCTGAGGTTGCCACAGAATAATTAGCAGCCATATAAGTGGAGTCTAAATGAGATACGTCTTCAGTTACTGATAAATTATCAATACTATACGTACCTGTTAAGTTAATCCAAACGTTAAGATAAACGGGTGTATTTTCGGTAGCCTTAAAGCTCAGCTCAATGGTTAAATCATTATTCACGTCGAAATTTTTTAATGCCGAGTGCTGAATACACGTATTGGAGAATTTACCATCCTCATAATATTCAGTTATATCAAGTGTTTTACTACCCTGCTTTACTATAGCTTTAAAATCATTGGAGTCTTTATATTTTTGAACGTAATAGCCAAAGTGCTCACCTTTAACTGTTGTAAGGGAGAAGTTTATATAGTTTCCGGTTTGAGTTAACTCAGCAGTGTTAAAATCTAATTTAACTGTATATTTACCGCCTTTTTTAGCAAGGAAAGGTGCACTATGAACAAGCTGTCCACCTGCAGTTGCATTTATGTAGCATCTTCCATCTTCTGACAGGTAGCGAGATACAGAACCGGATTTAGGAGTCCAGCTAGCAACACTCATTGAAAAATCTTCGTCATAATACGCACCCGGACTTGCTAATACATCCTCAACCAAAGTTACGTCATCAACGTACATTGGAGGTCTTACATTATTTACCGGCTCATTTTTGTAAAATATTAAAAGTTTTACAGAAGTAGTATCACCCGTATAGAATGTATGAGTTACTTTTTTCCACTCGCCCGCAGCACAAGCTCCCGATACGGAATCCAAGATTTGCTTAGAGTAATATGGATTTTCTGTTCTTTTAAAAACATCTTTTGGGTCAACGCTTCCAACGCTTCCGTCCACAATAAAACTTTGTTGTAAAAAATCACTTTCTCCGGTAGGGACCATATTAAAATAGTAGGTTAAAGTATACTGTGTATTGGGTTTTAAGTTGTCAATATGCTTATAGGTACAGTGATGGAAAGAGTTTAACAAAATGGATTTTGTACCCGTTCTGGCAGCATCGGTAGTTACCTTTACGTTATCTGCCCAGGTTCCATCATCATAACAAACACCATTCCACTGTTCATCTGCGGGGATACTATCCGCCGAAAGCTTAACACCATTGTTATATGCTTCAAACCCGCCGTTCTTAATAAGATTAAGGTTGTAGAATACGGGAATATAATCCGAAGCAGATGTACCTGAGGGAATTGTAAAGGTTTTGCTGTACGAAACCTCTCTGCCTTCTTTATTGAACCATCCTCTGAAGGCTGCACCCTCATAGGCAGTTGCGGTTAGCACGCCGTTTGATTCAGTGTAGGTACCAAGATTTGGATCATACACCGGAGTTTCTGCCGCACTTACATTGGTAACTGTTTCAAACACATCCGTAAGAGGAGCAAAACACAATACCAACACAACAGAAGTGACAACCGCAATAAATTTAACTAGAAATTTCTTGCTTAAAAATGCACTCGTCATAATTTATATCTCCTTGTTAAAAAAATAATGGCAAAATACAAATGCTTATAATTTCACCTATTTTAATTATAAACTTTTATATTGTTTCTTTCCTTTTGTTTTTTTGGGAAAATATACTTTATTTTTCGCATTTATAAAAATATCTTCTTTCTACGAAAAAAAGGCTATAAAAAACATATGTACGATAAATTGTAGTTTGAAGGTGTAAATTTTGGGGGGAAAATGAATCCCACCACCGCAAGCGGTCCCCCTCCCTTTAACAAGGGAGGCAAATACTCAAGAAACCCAAAATGAGTGTAACCCTGCATAAATAGCGAATTTTATTAG
>JAZSJA010000121.1:0-4518 GCA_045534095.1 Acutalibacteraceae bacterium
AAACTCTGCGGTACAAAACAGTGGCAGACCGAAAGAAACGGAGTGAATGCTCGCTACATAGTTTTACTTTATAAAACAAATGAGTTTGAGGGTGAGGTTAAATCATCTTCCGAAGGGGAAGCATTTTGGGTAAAGCGAAAAGACCTTGATTCTATGCCACTTGCCAGCACCTTTGAGCATATGCTGAGAATTTTTGAGGATGATAACCTAGAAGAACTGTTCAGCTATAAACAAAACGGCGAATGGCAGTTTGATTTTTTGTAGGGGATAAATATAAATTGTTGTTTGAACGTAGGAATGGTGAGTGTGATTTGTAGGGTATGGCGTTTACGACATACCGCAAAAGGTTTAGTACAAATTTGATTTTAATATTGATTTTTCCGCATAAATACCATATTTTATAAAATAATTGAATTTAATTTTCACGAAAAAACGGGGCGTCGAAAATCGCCGCCCCCTACAATTACGTACCAACGTTCGCACGATAAATAACAATTTATAGGTGCGTTAGAAACCTGATTTTAATGTAAAATTCAAAGGTAATCAAGAGTGCCAAAATTATATATTAAATATAAAAGCGTTAGAGAAAACAAAATCTCTAGCGCTTTTGAATTTCATTTGTGATTTAAAGATCTTTAAAAAATTCATCATATTCGCAATTATAAATTTTTTTGAGTTCAATAATTACACTTGCTTTTATGTTTAACTCACCTGATTCGTATTTGGCATATGTGGTTCTGCCAATATCACACCCACGTCTTTGAAGTTCCGCACAAAGTTTTTCTTGAGATATATCAAAGTTATTTCTAAGACGCCTTAAATTATCACCCATATTACGGTCGCGTCTGATTTTTTGTTCCATTTTTCATCCCTCACAAATATTTTTGACCAATATTAGTTGCAACTAATATAATTTTATGCTATACTGTTCAAAAATATTGACCGCAATATTGGTCAAAAAGGTGTGTGGAATATGTCAACCTGTACTTTTTTTGGACATTCTGATTGTAATGGCGAAATTAAAGGTAAATTACGTGAAACAATAAATAAACTTATTGAAATAGAAAAGGTTGATACATTTTATGTTGGGAATAATGGCTTTTTCGACCATTTAGTTATTTCAGTTTTGGATGAAATAAAAATGGAGAATAAAGATATAACTTTTTATGTTACTTTATCTCAAATGCCATCTGTTAAAAATCATTTTATATTAAATAGTTATGATACAATTTTACCTGAAGGTATTGAGAATGTTTATCCAAAATTTGCTATTATTTATAGAAATAAATGGATGGTAAAAAAATCGGATTTTGTTATTGCATATATAAATCGTCCCCAAGGTGGAGCGGCAAGATTTTTTGAATATGCTATAAATCAAGGGAAAAAGGTTATAAATTTAGGGATTTATAATTCATAAAAAATAAATCCTCTCCTTTAAGGTAACACTACCTATAAGGAGAGGATTTTTTATAATGCTTATGTGTAATAAAAACTGTTTGTACAGTGATAGAGGTTTTTGCCTGCTAAGTGCTGAGGAGCATCTTTCCGGTGCTACTGATGGATGCGAAAATTTCAAAGAAAGGCGAAAAGATTTCGCCAAATTAGAAAACAAGGTCAATGGCTTCTCTAACAGTGCGAACGTAAATAAGTTCAATGGAATCAGGGATACTGGCACTCATTAACTGTTTGTAGCAGGATTTGGGTAGTACACAACGCTTAAAGCCTAAACGTTCGGCCTCCAAAACTCTAAGCACCGCACGGGGTACGCTTCTAATCTCGCCCGAAAGACCAACCTCGCCAAAGAAAACAATATCATCTGCCAGGGGCGTTTCTTTCAGTCCCGAAACAAGTGAGAAAATAACAGCTAAATCGGCGGCGGTTTCATCAAGCTTTAATCCGCCAACAACATTTAAATAGGTATCTAAGTTTTGGAAAAACATTCCGCAACGTTTTTCTAAAACGGCTAAAAGCAGATTCATTCGGTTGTAATCAAAACCGGTGGACATTCGTCTGGGGTTACCAAATCCCGTAGGGGTAACGAGACCTTGAACCTCGGCAAAAATGGGGCGAGAACCCTCCATAACACAGGAAACCGAGGAACCCGAAACACCGCTGATTCTGCCCGAAAGAAGCATGGCAGACGGATTTTCCACCTCTACAAGTCCGTTTTCAAGCATCTCAAAAACGCCGATCTCATTGGTGGAGCCAAAACGGTTTTTAATGGCTCTTAAAATTCGGTAGGAGTTAATTCTGTCACCTTCAAAATAAAGTACGGTATCTACAATATGTTCCATAACCTTGGGGCCGGCGATATCGCCGCCCTTGTTTATGTGACCAACAATAATAATAGGAATATCCAGACTTTTTGCAACCCGAAGCAGCATGGAGGTACATTCTCTTACCTGAGTAATGCTTCCTGATGAGGAGTTTACTCCCTCTAAATTCATGGTCTGAATGGAATCAATTATAACAACGTCGGGCTTGGATTGAGATATGGTATCGCAAATGGCTAAAACGTCGGTTTGAGATAGCACAAAAAGTCGGTCGTTGTTAATGCCAAGCCTTTTGGCCCTGAGCTTGAGTTGGTTTGCCGATTCTTCACCGGTTACGTAAAGCACGTCGCGTTCCCTTGCGATGTTACCCGAAACCTGAAGCAGTATGGTAGATTTACCAATGCCGGGGTCACCGCTAAGCAACACCACCGAGCCCTTTACAATTCCGCCACCGAGCACGCGGTTAAGCTCTCCGATTCCCGTGTTAAAGCGGTGCTCATCAACAATATCTATCTTATTGATTGGTGTAGCAAGTGAGGGATTACCTCTGCCCGTTGCCATGGCGGGAACTGCCGCAAAATTTTTGGTGGATGGGGGAGTGACTGTAATTTCCTCAAGGGTGTTCCATTCGCCACATCCTGTGCATTTACCCGCCCATTTTGGGTGTTCTAATCCGCAAGAGGTACAAACAAACATAGTTTTAATTTTAGGTGACATAAAATTTCACGTCCTTAGGTGTTAAAGTAATTTAAAATTCCGCAAAATAAAGAAAAGGCCATTTGCGATTGATATTTTTCTGTTTGAAGTAATGAAAATTCATTGGGATTACTCATAAATCCACACTCGGCAATGATGGTAGGAATGGGGGAATAGTATAGTAAAAAGGTGGATTTTGTGCCTTCTTTTATGGTGCGATGATTTTCGGGCTGTAGTAAACCTCTAACCGAAGCCTTCAGGCATTCGGCAAGTTTTTTAGCGTCATCGCTTTTTGGGGAGTAAAAAAATTGTGCCCCCTTTGCCGAGGGAGATGAAAATTTGTTAAGATGAATGCTTATATAAATAGCATCTTGATTTTCTTTTGCTATTTTTAACCGATTATTCAAGTCGCTACGTTTTCGTGCCGCAATTGTTGCACTCGGGTCACTCTCGGTGGATGAATCGTCACTTCTTGTGCAAATAACGTTAAATCCTGACGCACGTAGCATATTACAAAGTGAATTTGAGATTTTCAGGTTAATATCCTTTTCCATAATCCCGTTTACCACCGCCCCACCGTCAAACCCGCCGTGGGCTGAGTTAGCCAATACTATACTTTTTTAGTAATTCTGTATATTTTGTCGTTTTTTGACTGTGGAAAACATCTATATTTTCCACTCGATTTTAATTTCTCTCTTGCCACTCTTTTGGAGTTTCCCGATGAAGATTTTGCTTATAAATTCATCGGCAATCTCGAATGTAAGGGTGTCAATTTTTCGGTACTTTTCGAGTATCGATTTAGTATCCTTTTTTTCTTCGCCGCCCGATAGGGCTACAAGCTTTGATTTCAAAATTTCGATGCGTTTTTCTGTTTCTTGAGTTTCCCTTTGATAGCTTTCTCGGTATTTAGTAAACTCCGCTACGCTGATGACACCGTCTAACTTGTCGGTGTACATCTGAGCCATTCGGTTATCGTTTCGCTTTACCTTTTCTTCGAGCTCAGCAATCTGGGATTCTAAAGTTTTAGCACCGTTCTTTTTCCTTTTAGGTGCATCTAACTTACCAATCTGCTTTTTATCGTAGTATTTATCGAGTAATTTATTGATTTCATCTACTACAATTTGCTCTAACTCATCAAGGCGAATACTGTGTGCGTTTTGGCAAACTCCGTTAGTGGTTTTACGAGTTCTGCAAGAAAGGTAGTTATATCTACCGTCACGCAACTTATAGCTCATTTTCCACATTGTGTTGCCACACTTGGCACAAAACACCTTTTTAGCAAGCGAATAACAACTTCCGCTTGGGATTTTTTGACCTCTGCCTCGTGAGAGTCTAATCTCCTGTGCCTTATAAAAGGTTTCTTTAGAAATAATCGGCTCATGGATATCTTCAACAATATCCCATTCACTTTGCGGCTTTTTACGGCGTTTACCCGTTTTGTAGTTTACAACCTCTTGTCTGCCCTGCACCAGAGTACCTGTGTATTCAAATCGGCGAAGAATTGCATAGACCGCTGAATCGGACCAGGTTGTCCGTGGCGCACTGTTCT
>JAZSJA010000027.1:0-39644 GCA_045534095.1 Acutalibacteraceae bacterium
CTGAAAAGCTTGCAAAGAACAAGGGCTACATCTCCACATATATGGACGGCGAAGCAATTTCCGTTGCAGTTGTAAATGAAAAGATTGAAAACGGCGAAGCGGTTATCAGCGGTAGCTTCACAGCTGAAGAGGTACAGGAGCTTGCCAACAAGATAAACGGCGGTGCGTTACCCTTCAAGCTCGAAACAGCTTCCTTCAGCACAATCTCTCCCACACTCGGTACAGGCGCAAGAGACGCTATGGTCCTCGCAGGATTTATTGCAATCGTTTTAATCTTTGTGTTTATGACCGTTCTTTATCGTCTCCCCGGTTTCGTTGCAGGTATCGCAATTATCGGACAGGCTATCGGCGCAATCGCTTGCGTTTCGGGCTATTTCCCCGATGTCCCGAGCTTCACCCTGACATTGCCCGGTATCGCAGGTATGATCCTCTCTATCGGTATGGGTGTTGATGCTAACGTAATTGCTTCAGAGCGTATCCGCGAAGAGTTTGCAAAGGGCAAAACAATCGACGGTGCTATCTCCGCAGGTTTTGACAACAGCTTTAACGCAGTTTTAGACGGTAACGTTACCGTGTTTATAGTTTCTGCAGTTATGATGGGTGCATTCGGTACTACCGATACTTTAATGGGTAAAATCTTCTCCCCCATTATGCAGTTCTTTGGCTCTTCTGTAACCGGTTCTATCTATTCATTCGGTTACACACTCCTCATAGGTGTTATTTTCAATATGATTATGGGCGTTTACTTCTCACGTGCAATGCTTAGAAGTGTTTCCAGATTTAAGTTCTTGCGCAAGCCCTGGTTGTACGGAGGTGCCAAAAATGCAAAATAATAACTTTAAAGTATTTGATTTCATCAAGGCACGTAAAATTTGGATTATTGTTTACGCAATTATTTTGGTTGCCGCTATTGCAATGGTTGCCATTTTTGGTGTAAATCTTAGCATCGATTTCAAGGGCGGTACCGTATTAAATTACAGCTTTACCGGTGACATCGATTTAGAAAAAGCCGAAGCCGCCATTAACGAAGTTGTTAAGCAAGACGTTGCCGTTTCAGAAAACTCCAACTATGCTACTAATGAGAAATCTTTGGTTATCACATTACCTAAAGTTGAAAACAAGCTTAGCAGCACTGTTAAGGATGAGGTTTTAAAAACTCTTACTGCCAATTTAAAAGACAATGAGATAACCGCTTCTTCTGATTCTGACGCTACCGATAACACCCTTGTTTATAGCTTTAAAGGTAGCATCAAGGAAACCAAAACTATTCAAGAAAAGCTTGAAGAAGCACTTAAACTTAAAGGTGTTGCAGTAAACCAAGAGACTGATACACATTCTCTTTACGTTAAAGTTCCTACTGCAACCGAAAGCGAAGTTATTAAAACTCTCTTAGAGAAATATAAAAACAACAAGCTTAATCTTGTTACTAACAGCGGTGCTGAAGATGGTGTTTATTTCACCTTTGCTACCGAGCCAAAAGACCTTGATAAGGTTAAAGAAGAACTTGAAAAGAAACTTGACGTTACAGGCATTACCCTTACTCCCGATACCACCAACAAGGTTCTCGGCGTGGTAATCCCCAGTGCTATTGAAAATTCTATCACCTCAAAGCTTGTAAAAGCCTTCCCTGATAGTAATATTAAAAACATTGGTTCTAATACCGTTAGCGGTACCATCGCAAACAACTTCTTTGTTAAATGCTTAGTAGCAGTTTTACTTGCAGGTATTTTGGTTGTTCTTTACGTTGGTATTCGTTTCCGCAAAATCGGTGGTTTCTCAGCAGGTATGTTCGCACTTCTCGCACTTCTTCTTGACTGCTTCATCGCTTTTTCTGCAAGCGTTTTCTTCCGTTTGGAAATCGACTCCAACTTTATGTCGGTTATTCTTACAACCCTTGGTTACTCTCTTAACGATACCATCGTTGTTTACGACCGTATTCGTGAAAATGCTAGACTCTACCCCGAAATGGAGCTTGGCGAACGTATAAACACAAGTATCACTCAATCTCTTGGAAGAACTATTAAAACCACAGTTGCTACCTTCCTTGCAATTATCGCAATAGTTGTTGTTGCTGAGTTCTTTGGACTTTCAACACTCCGCAGCTTTGCAATTCCTATGTCTGTTGGTATTCTTTCAGGTTGTATTACTTCAGTATTTATTTCCAGTCCCCTTTGGTACTCTTGGAGAAAATTCGCAGATTCCAGAAAATCAAAATAATAAATACTTTTTTAAACATAAAAAACCTACGACCATTAAAGCCGTAGGTTTTTTGTATGTTTATTTAATTATAAACTAACAAAAAGCTTTGTTTTGTAAATTCTTGAATAAATAAAAAAGGTTATAATTCCAACACCGATTCCCGCTATAACTCCCGCAATTAAGAGAAAAGGTAAATAATACCACACTCCCTGCCCCACAGTAATGGTGGCAACAATTAACTGTGTAGCATTATGAACAACTGCCCCCAAAGTACTTATACCAATAAATCCAAATTTTTTAAATCTATAAAACAAAGTCATTAAAGCCATACTCGAAACACCTGCCGTAAGAGAAAAAAGCAAGGAAAAAGGCGTTCCGAACAGTAGTGTAGAGAGTAATATTCTAACTAAATTAACCACGAAGGCGACTTTGCATTTCTCGCTAAAGAGTAACAGTAAAAACACACCGTTGGCAAAACCCAATTTGACACCCGGAGCGATAAAATTAAGCGGCACCAAATATTCAACATAGCCAAATAAAAGTGCCGTTGCAGTAAAAAAACCATATAAAGAAACTTTTTGTGCGTTTAACGTTTTCATAATCATTTAATCTCAACAATCAATTTATGTGGCAAACAAACAATACTTTGACCAATTTTGCTAATGGCACTATGCTTTACGCAAATACCATCGCGACAATCGGCGTTTTTTACAAAGCATTCATTATTTTCAACAACAACAGTGTTAAATCCGTGGTCGGTTTCAATTTGTTTAGTTTGATTGGTATCAAGGTCTAATTCGCAAATAATCTCATTATTTACGGTAACAACAGCCTTTCTACCCTCATCAGAAAAAACATAAAAAAACATAGTCGCAATACTAATCAAAACCACCAATACGATTAAACAAAGGTCTGCCGACGTTATAAGTTTATGCTTCATAAAGCCACACCCTACCTTGTTCCAATGCAGTTAAAGCATCTGCGTACCTTTTATCGTCACAAAGCTCACAAAGGGGTTTTAAAACAAACTCACGTTCTGTAATAAACGGATGGGGTAAAACAAGCTCCTCAGAATTTAAAATAACGTCATCATAAATAAGTAAATCTAAATCTAAAATTCTGGGACCGTTTTTAATTTCACGAACCCTACCCATCGCCGCTTCAATTCCCAAAAGGCCACCAAGTAATGCGTTTGGAGATAGTTTAGTGATAATTTTTATAACTCCGTTTAAAAAATTAGCCTGCTCTTTAAGACCCCAAGGCTCGGTTTCATAGATATTCGAAACCTTTTCTACGGTGGTATTTGGCAACAATTTTAAAGCCTCGATGGCATTTTGGATATTTAAAAGCCTATCACCCATATTTGTACCAACGCCAATAAAAGCAACAGACATAAATTTTACCTCGTTTTTGTTATTTTAACGGCTACGTAATCAAAAATTGCCGACATGGGAGCATTAGGCTTTTTGAGCACAATATCAACCTTAACAAGCTTCTCAAACTGCTCTAATAAAGCGGATGCCACAACCTCTGCGGCACGCTCAATTAGTTTATAAGGTTTAGTTGTCATAGCGGCGTTTATAACCTTACGTGCAGCGGCATAATTGATGGTGTCATCTAAATCATCGCTCTGTCTTGCACTCAGTAAATCGGCATACATTGTAACGTCAAGTTCAAACTCCTGACCGTTTTCAGTTTCCTCAGGATTCACACCGTGATACGCAAAAATTTTAAGTCCTTTAATATATATTTCGTCCATAGATTATTCCTTCTTACTTTCCAAAGCTCCAGTAAGGGATCCTAAAATCAGGGCATATCCCACAAAAATTAAAATATCCCACACAAGTCCGGCCTTGAAAATATTAAAATATATCTCGGTAAAGCTTTGTGCCTCTGCCATACCAAAAGAGACTAAATCATAAACTTTTGTACACCAGGCAATGACCAAAGCTAAAATAGAAATGCCACCAACTATTTGAGTGGCTTTTTTCATTTTATTTTTCAAAACGTGGAAAACCAAAAGAATTGCTGAAATAACAAGTGGAACAAAAGCAAAAAACTCTAAAATAGCAATACCTTCGGATTTAAGGAGTGACTCTATCGATTCGCCCGTCTGATCCATAAATTTTATAATATCTAACAGGTAGATGATGCCTGACACAAATCTCAGTATTGCCGCAATGCAAAAAACAACTACAGAAGCATATCCAAGCTTGATTGCAACAGGCTTTTCAAATAGGGCACAAAAAGCGAAAATTCCCAATAATAAACCACAGGGAATCATATTATCGAGGACTTCGTTAAAAAGGCCTATTCCCCTTAATTTGAAACATCCAAAAAGAACCCAAAGGTCAAGTGCAATTAGAATACTTGCACCACAAAGTCCGGTGTTTTTAGAGAGTTTAGACATTATAGTTCTTCCTTTCTATCAATTAGTAAATCTGTAACTCGGGCAGACTGAACGGCTGCAGAAACATTATGAACCCTTAAAATATCAGCACCACCCATAATACCAACTGTATTGATGGCTAAGGTGCCAAAATCCCGTTCCTTAAAGGGAAGAGTCTCATTACCTAAAGCGTAACCAATAACCCTTTTACGTGATGCACCAAGCAAATATGCAGTGCCATCAATTTTAACTCTATCAGTCTCAGCAATTAGAGTTAAATTTTGTTCCATGGTTTTTCCAAAACCAATACCTGGGTCAAGACAAATGTTACAGCCATTTACCCCAAGTGAAAGGGCTGTATTAAGCATATCTAAAAGTCTATTGTGAACACACTTACTTATATCGTCGGCTGTCTCTTCAGAAGAATGCATAAGCACCCAACCGGCACCGTATTTTTTAACAACACGTGCCATATCAGGGTTAACCTTACCGCTAACGTCATTGATGATATGGCAACCCAGTTCAAGGGCTTTTTGAGCTACTTCGGGATAAAAGGTATCAACCGATACCGGAAGCTTAGTGTCCTTTAAAATCAAAGGCAAAACTTCTTTAAGCCTATTCCATTCCTCTTCAGCGGTAATAACGACAGAACCCGGGCGGGTAGATTGACCGCCGATATCCAAAATATCTGCACCCTGTTTTTTAAACTCCAAGGCAGTTTTTACTGCATTCTCGGGTGAAAAATTATCTCCACCATCCGAAAAGGAGTCGGGCGTTACGTTAATAATGCCCATAATATAGGTTCGGCTTCCGAGAGGGAGTGAACCATCTCGGAAGCGAAATACTGTTTTATTATTCATATTATTTTTCTAAATGCTTTAGCGCCTCTGCTCTTGTGCGACTATCAGAACGCATAATTCCTCTAAGGGCGGAGGTACAGGTTACTGCACCTGAAGCACGAACACCACGCATTGTCATACAAAGATGCTCAGCCTCAATAACAACTGCAACACCAAGTGCATTAAGCTCATTTTCCAAAAAATCAGCAACGTTTGCAGTAAGCCTCTCCTGAAGTTGAGGCCTACGTGCATAAACGTTTACTATGCGTGCCAATTTTGAAAGTCCTATAACAATTCCATCACGTGGAATATAAGCGATATGAGCCTTACCAACAAAGGGCAAAAGATGATGCTCGCACATAGAATAAAGAGGGATATCACGAACCACTACCATCTCATCATTACCGGTTGAAAAGGTTTTTATGTGCTTTTTAGGGTCCTCTGTAAGACCGCTGAAAACCTCTGCATACATACGAGCAACACGCTCGGGAGTTTCCACAAGACCCTCACGTTCGGGATCCTCACCAATAGCAATAAGGATTTCCTTTACTGCATTTTCAATTCTTTTTAAATCCAAGATTAAAACTCCATTTTTGATTTAATATAAGCAGGAAGGTCAGTAATAGCAATACGCTCCTGCTGCATAGTATCACGATCGCGAACTGTTACACAGCCATCATTTTCGCTTTCAAAATCGTAAGTGATACAGAAAGGAGTACCAATCTCATCCTCACGACGATAACGCTTACCAATAGAGCCTGCATCATCAAAATCAATCATATAATCCTTAGCGAGCATATGATAAACTTCCATAGCCTTTTCTGAAAGTTTTTTGCTTAAAGGAAGAACTGCAGCCTTAAAGGGTGCAAGTGCGGGATGTAAGCGAAGAACGGTACGTGTATCGCCCTTATCATCAGTTTCCTCATCATAAGCATCACAAAGAAATGCTAAAAGAACACGATCAGCACCAAGAGAGGGTTCAATAACGTAAGGCACGTACTTCTCCCCTGTTTCTTGATCAAAATACTCTAAGCTCTTGGTAGACTCTTTCATATGAGCATTAAGGTCAAAATCGGTACGGTCAGCAATACCCCAAAGCTCGCCCCAACCAAATGGGAATAAAAACTCAAAGTCGGTAGTTGCGTTAGAATAGTGAGAAAGTTCCTCTTGCTCATGGTCACGAAGGCGGAGATTTTCCTCTTTCATACCAAGGCTAAGCAACCAATTTTTACAGGTTTCTTTCCAATAAGCAAACCATTCTAAATCGGTACCGGGTTTGCAGAAAAATTCAAGCTCCATCTGCTCAAACTCACGGGTACGGAAAATAAAGTTGCCTGGAGTAATTTCATTACGGAAGGACTTACCAACCTGACAAACACCAAAGGGAAGCTTGCGACGGGTGGTACGCTGAATATTTGCAAAGTTTACAAAAATACCTTGTGCGGTTTCAGGGCGAAGGAAAATTTCATTCTTAGCATCCTCTGTAACACCTTGGAAGGTTTTAAACATAAGGTTAAATTTGCGGATATCGGTGAAATTGCAAGAACCACAATCGGGGCAAACAATGTTGTTATCTTTAATATAATCAGACATCTGCTCAAAGCTCCAACCTGCGGGATTAACACCGGTATCCTCAATGAGTTTGTCTGCACGATGACGAGTTTTGCAATCTTTACAATCCATAAGAGGATCAGAGAAGCCACCTACGTGACCTGAAGCAACCCACACCTGAGGATTCATAAGAATAGCACTATCTAAACCAACATTATATTGATTTTCTTGAACGAATTTTTTCCACCAAGCTTTTTTTACGTTGTTTTTAAGCTCAACACCAAGTGGACCGTAATCCCAAGTGTTAGAGAGGCCGCCATAAATCTCGGAGCCTGCATAAACAAAGCCTCTGCCCTTTGCAAGGGCAACAATGGTTTCCATACTTTTTTCTGCGTTTTTCATAATTTTTTCCTCCAATTTGATTTTGGAATATCGAACCGGTTTGTCCGATTCCAAAATCGAATTATATACTAAAATATTTTATCACAATTAAATAAAAGTGTCAAGCACTACGCAGTTAATAGTTACCTATTTATGGCGGAATTGAAGATTTTTTTGTATAAAGCAAAAAAAGAAAAAAATAAACTAAAAAAATCAAAAAAACACTTGACAAATTCTCTTTTAATGGTATAATAGATTTTGTGCTTGAAGCAAATTATTTGGTGGATATAGCTCAGTTGGTTAGAGTGCCAGGTTGTGGCCCTGGAGGTCGTCGGTTCGAACCCGATTATCCACCCCACTTAAAAAGCTTAATATTGGGGTGTCGTCAAGCGGTAAGACACAGCACTTTGACTGCTGCATTCGTAGGTTCGAATCCTGCCACCCCAGCCAAAAAACAAGTTTCGTCATTAGGCGAAGCTTGTTTTTTTATTGTTTAATTTCCATTTTATTCATTTTTGTGTTATAATATTTCAAAGGGAATATCCTCTTTAGAAACATTCTTGATTAAAAAAATCATTTCACATAAATAATCATTAAATGCACATCCAATTTTTTTAAAAACTAAAATAATATTAAACCGTCCCACCCAAAAAGGTACTTAATGTATGAAAGGATCCTAATTCAAAACAAGAGGTGAAATAAATGGATGATTTAAAAATCATTGAGCTTTATTTTAAGCGGGATGAACAAGCGATTAAAGAAACCGACATAAAATACGGTAAGCTTTGCCGTAGTATATCTTACAACATCCTAAACAACAGTGAGGATGCCGAAGAATGTGTGTATGATACATATATGGGAATTTGGAACTCTGTGCCCCCCACCAAGCCCTCCTCCTTAATGGCGTATCTTTGTAAAATCGCACGTAATCTTTCTATCAAGCGTTTAACCTTTAATAAACGGGATAAACGTTCTGCAAACCTAACATTATCTATTGAGGAGCTTTCGGAGGTTCTCCCCGATGAAAGATACGCTCCAAAGGTAATGGATGAAGAGGTTGCAAAATCAATTAGCAAATTTTTAAAAAACCAAAAAGAAGACGTAAGAAACATATTTATTCGAAAATATTACTTTTTCGACTCTATCGAATCAATATCAAAACGCTACGGATTTACCAGTAGCAAGATAAAAAACATACTATTTAACACGCGAAAAAAATTAAAAGACCATTTAATTAGAGAGGGAGTTGAAATATGAAAACACCAAAAATAGTAAATGCAATTGGGAACTTAGATGATGAACTGATAGTTGAAGCAATAAAAAAACCAAAAAAAGCAAGGATTACTCCACTAATTAAATGGAGTACCTTGGTGGCGTGTTTTGCTGCAGTTATTATATTGGGCATAAATATAGGTCCTGCCCTTTTTAAAACGCCTTCCAAACCTTACAGCAGATACAAAGACTTCACTCTTCAAACCGAAGAAAGTGCTATTATTTGGCCTTGGGAATATCTAACCCTATCTGAAAAATACATCGAATTTACTTTAGATGGGGATATATATATGAGTCGAGGCGTTGCCGTTTCAGAGACTTTTGTAGGGAATTTAATAGGACGATACCAAGTGTTTGGATATGATGAATATACCGATGAAACGCCATCAAGTTATTTTGATGTTTATGAGTTGAAGCACGCCAAAAAATCTCAACTTGTTGCAGTAAAAATGGAAAACTCTTACTATGTATTTAAAAATGACGTCTATTCCCCACCTGCTACCTTAGGTGATTTATTTAACCTAATTGATCTTTCGAAAGCTGTTGAATTAAACTATTTTTCTGAGGAAAGTGACGGCCCCGATGGAGAACATTTTGAGTTAAATGATGATACGCACATATGGGAAATCCTAAAAGAACGTAAAAACGCTCCCTTTGTTGAGGACGATAACTGGAGTTATATCGGCAAAGAAAACATCAGTTTTTCTATCACCTCTGAAGTGCTTGGAGTTTACAAAGTGGCAATGATTATCACCAATGACGGTTATCTATGGACAAACGCTTTCAGTTGGCAGTATCTTTTTAACATTGGAGAAGATGCCGCAAATAAAATTATAAAATATGCAAAAGAAAACTCTAAAAAAGCAGAATACGAACCATACGATAAAACACAAGCAGGTAAAATAACCGAAATCACCGAGGAATTTTTAGTACTGGATGATTCTATTCTATGCAACAATCCCAAGGACGGAATCACTTATAAAATTCTGCTAAACAACCCATACATTACTCGCCATATTAAATTGGGTTCAATAGAGGTTGGAGATATTGTTCAGGTGCATTACACCAAGGAAATTAGCACTGCTGACAATACCATAGATAGTGCAACGTCATTATCAGAGGTTAGAATTTTTGAAGGCGAGCTGCTTATTGAAGAATAAAAGAATTTAAATTGTATAAAAATATTGAATAATACAAACAAAAAATCCGTCCACTTTCGTGAACGGATTTTTATTTGGTCCGAGTGACAGGAGTCGAACCTGCGGCCTCTTGAACCCCATTCAAGCGCTCTACCAAACTGAGCCACACCCGGATAAAAGATTAAATTATACTGGTAAAAAATCACCAAGAATTATATTACCACATCATGCGACAAAAATCAAGTCTTTTTTTAAAATAATTTAATTTTTTTATTACTCTAAAAAAAGATTTCAGCCGCCGAAAATCAGCGGCTGAAAATCCGCAAATTTTAATTACTCAACAAAACCGGATTGAACTAATTCTACTAACTGATCAACAGCATTCTTCTCATCGCCACCATCAGCACTGATGCGGATAGAGGTACCACCAATAATACCAAGAGAAAGAACACCAAGAAGGCTCTTAGCGTTTACACGACGCTCATCCTTCTCTACCCAAATTGAAGACTTAAACTCGTTAGCCTTTTGAATAAAAAAGGTTGCGGGACGTGCACGAAGACCACCCTGATTTTGAACTACTACATCTTTAACATACATAGCAAAAACCTCATCTTTCAAACAAAGTTACAAATTATTTTAACCTAGCTTACACTATTATGTCCCACTTGGGATAATATAATTATACCACAATATATCGTATCGTCAACTATAAATCGATACAAATTTTTAACTTCTCACAATTTAATAAACAAAAAATGAATAAAATATTTTTGTTTGTATAAAATTGCTAAAAAGAATCGACTAATTTTAGGTAAGAGTTTTAGTAAAACTCGTTTTAACTATATATTTTATACTATGCTGTTGATAACATTTAGTTATTTTAATTGATTTAAATACTTTTTATCACTATCAGTTAATTCGGCTTTCTCTAACATTTCCGGACGCTTTTCAAGGGTGGTTTCGAGGGATTTTTCCCTACGCCATTTTGTAATATTGGCGTGATGTCCTGAAAGCAACACGTCGGGCACCTCCCTGCCCTCCCAAACGGCAGGACGAGTATACTGAGGATACTCCAACAGTCCACTCCAATGGCTTTCATCACTAAAGCAAACCTCATCGGAAAGTACTCCGGGAAGAAGACGGGAAACGGCGTCTGCAACGGCTACTGCAGCAATCTCGCCACCCGTTAAAACAAAATCACCAAGAGAAATTTCTTCATCTACACACTTTTCAAGCACACGCTCATCAACACCTTCGTAATGACCGCAAAGAAGAACAAATCTATCAAGCTTTGAAAGTTCTATAGCCTTTGCTTGGTCAAAGGTTTTACCCTTAGGTGAAAGGTAAATTACTCTGGGTTTTTCTTCACAGTCACCAATTATTGCCTCTAAACAGTCATTGATTGGCTGTGCAGACATAACCATACCCATTCCACCGCCGTAAGGTGCGTCATCAACACGGTTATGCTTATCAAGAGTGTAATCCCTGATATTATGGCAGACAATTTCTACCTTATTATCTTTTCTGGCTCTGCCAATGATGCTCTCACCCAAAAATCCCTCGCACATTTCAGGAAAAAGGGTTAAAATATCTATTTTCATAAACTAGTCCTCAAATATGCCTTTTAAGGGTCGAATAACAATTTTATTTTCGTCAATATCCACGTTTAGTACAACCTCATCTATAACGGGAATTAAATACTCTTTCCCCTCTTTATTTATGTGCCATACGTCATTTGCACCGGTTTTAGAAACGTCAGATATTTTACCTAAAAGTTCGTTAGAATCAGCATCAAAAACATCACAATCAATAAGATCACTAATTAAATATTGATCTTTTTCAAGTTTTAACGCCTTACGCTCAACATACAGGATTTTACCTCTTAAATTTTCAGCGTCATCCATACTGTTAACTCCGTCTAACTCCATAATAACCACGTTGCCGTGAGGTTTAGAAGATTTGATCTTAACAGAATTAAATTCTCCTTGTTCTTTAAAACAAAGAGTTTTAAACTGGCATAAAAATTCAGGAGTATCACACCAAGGTTGAACACGAAGTCCACCCCTTACACCATGAGTACCAACAATTTTACCTGTTTCAATGTAATCTTTTTTCATAATATTTCTCCTCTTTTGACTTTTGCGGTGGAAAATCCTTACTATCCAACCACATAATTTGGGTAAAAAGGATTTTCCGCCGCTACTTAAAGAGAACTTCAAGCAAGCGACGGAAATTAAAATTAGTCAATCTCAACTGCAACTTTTTGGCCGTTTCTATTAGCTGCTGCACGCATAACTGTGCGGATAGCCTTTGCGATACGGCCCTGCTTGCCGATAACACGACCCATATCATCCTCTGCTACGTGAAGATGATAAACAATAACGCCCTCTTCGTTGGGCTCGTCAACTGTTGCGGTAACGGCATCGGGATTTTCAACCAAGCCTGCTGCCATTGCGATTAAAAGTTCTGTCATAATTTTTCTCCTTGAATACTGTGCGATTAGCCAAAAATCATAAATGGCTAATATAGGTTAACTTTGCCTGCTAAAAGGTTCTAATTAAAGAACACCGTTTTTCTTAAGCAATGCTTTAACGGTATCGGTAGGTTGTGCACCGTTGCCGATCCAAGCCTTTGCTTTCTCACCGTCAATGTTTACTACTGCGGGTTCCTTAGTGGGATCGTAGTAACCGATTTCCTCGATGAATCTACCGTTACGGGGAGATCTGGAATCAGCAACAACCACACGATAGAAAGGAGCCTTTTTAGCGCCCATACGACGAAGTCTGATTTTAACTGCCATTTTTGTTACACCTCACTTAACAAAATTCTTTATATATTCAAAGAACATCCCTTTTGGAATACTTCTGTGAACAACTTATTATAGTCCGCCAAATCCGGGTGGAAGACCAAGTCCACGACCAAAACGACGTTTACCACCCTTGGAATTCATTTGCTTAAACATTTTTTTCATTTGCTCATATTGTCCAAGTAATCGGTTAACATCCTCAACCTTAACACCTGCACCCGCTGCAATTCTGCGTTTACGGGAGGCGTTTATTATATCGGGCTTTGAACGTTCTTTCTTGGTCATTGATTTTATAATCGCTTCAACGCGAAGCATTTGTTTATCATCAATATCCACGTCTTTAAGTTTTTGACTCATACCGGGAATCATAGACATAAGACTTTTAATAGAACCCATTTTCTTGATGCTTTCAAACTGCGAAAGTAAATCGTTCATATCAAATTTGTTTTCAGCCAAACGCTTTGCAGTTTCTTCAGCCTGTTTATTATCAAGCTCGTGTTCTGCTTTTTCAATAAGAGAAAGCATATCACCCATACCAAGAATACGGGACGCCATACGGTCAGGGTGAAACTCGTCCAAATCATCTAATTTTTCACCAACACCGGCATAGATAATGGGTTTACCTGTAACCGCACGTACGGAAAGTGCAGCACCGCCACGGGTATCACCATCAAGCTTAGTTAAAATAACACCATCAATTTCAAGTAAATCATTAAAGGCCTTAGCAACGTTAACTGCATCTTGACCTATCATAGAATCAATAACCAAAAGTATGTTGTTTATCTCAACTGCCTTAGTTATTCTAGTAAGTTCTGCCATAAGATCATCATCAATATGAAGACGACCGGCGGTATCCAAAATAACGTAATCGTGGCCGTAGTCACGTGCGTATTTAACTGCTTCTACCGCGATTTTTTCCGGTTTTTCAGTACCCATTTCAAAAACGGGAACCTCGGCCGCCGCACCAACAACCTTTAACTGCTCAATAGCGGCAGGACGATAAATATCACAAGCAACAAGCATTGGTCTGTGACC
The DNA here is from genome assembly GCA_045534095.1 of Acutalibacteraceae bacterium. Classification (GTDB taxonomy): domain Bacteria; phylum Bacillota; class Clostridia; order Oscillospirales; family Acutalibacteraceae; genus UMGS1279. The sequence continues at coordinate 13,612 of JAZSJA010000027.1, forward strand.
TTCTGCTTTCAGCTTTTTAGCAAGCTTTGCACTGTGAGTGGTCTTACCTGAACCCTGTAAACCACACATTAAAATGATTGTGGGAATACGCGATGAGGTTTTAAGCCTTGTGTGTTCGCCGCCCATTAAAGCGGTTAATTCATCACGAACGATTTTTATAACCATTTGTGCAGGTGTAAGACTTTCCATAACCTTTTCACCGACACATTTTTCAAGCAAGGTGTTAGAAAAATCTTTAGCCACTTTATAGTTAACGTCTGCCTCTAAAAGAGCCAAACGAACCTCACGCATTGCGGTTTTAACATCGCTTTCGGTAAGTTTACCCTTGGAGCGAAGCTTTTTAAAGGCGGCAGCCAATTTATCCGAAAGACCTTCAAATGCCATAGATTAAATTCGCTCCTTTCAAATTGTTGTTTCAAGTTCAGTTAACAAAACTTCCATTTTGTTAAAATCTTTATTTTTATTTAATACTTTAAGACTATTTATAATCTTTAATTGTTCGGTATTGCGACTATAAAGTCCGAGAACTGACTCCATCTTTAAAAGTTCCTTTTCGGCACGTTTAATAACGTCCATCGCACCCTGACGGGAGCCGCCCTCATTCTCGGCGATTTCTGATAAAGAAAGGTCATCGAAATAATAAAGTTCTAAAAGCCTTAACTGTTTTTCGGTAAGGAGTTTTCCGTAAATCTCCAAAAGATCACATATCAAAAGATTTTTTGACAAAACATCACCGCCAAACATACCTTTCTTTTTTATCCTAAAAGATTATAACACACCACAACCGTGGTGTCAAGTTTTTTTCTTGACAGACAAAAACTTTTCTATATATTTCTAAAAAAATCACATTTTAACAGCAAAAACTATTTTAACGTTTGTTAAATTGTAATAAAGAAAGCTATAAAACGCTTTATTTAACCATACGCTTAATTCTTTTTGCGATTTAAGAATCTATCCAGTCTTTCAACAAATGAAAGTTTTTCTTTTATCTTTTTAGAGACCATATTCATAAGTGCGGGTAAATGGTTAAACTGACCTGTAGAATCGTCAACCATATAGGTCCAAGTTCCAGTAGTTGGTTTGATATTAAATAAACTTATATCAATTTTACCGTCAACAACCTCAGCTTCTTGCATTTTTAAAAGTAGATCGTTCTTCAAATCTTGCTTCATCTCTTCAAAAAATTCAATTGCAGAACGATTAAATTCATCAAATGGATTTTTACCTGCTACAATATTAAGGTGAATACCACTCTTAACATCCTCCATAGCCTCCAGATAGTTTGAAAAATGTTGATTGATGTAATAAAGTGTAAGAATCTTCTCGGCTTTATTTATTTCTTCCTCGCTTGTTTGTTCTAAAAGCTCATCATAAGCCTTTATATCCTCATTTTTAAGGATATTGGGAATTTCTTCATCCTTTACAACTGCCAAACGATAGTTAGCCATAAGTTCCCTTTGATGCTCAATAATATATGAATATTTTTTAAGGGTATATCTGGCCTCAGCCTCATTGCCCTCTAAGGTTGTTTGTGCAGTTCTAACCATAGAAAACTTCTCTTTATTTGAAAGAGGTTTGCCCTTATTAGAGCCTTCCTCAAAGAAAGGAGCAATGTTTTCATCCTCAAGGCTTATGAAAAACTTGCTCATACCCGGATCACCCTGACGGCCTGCTCGACCCTTTAACTGATTATCAATTCGTCTGCTTCTGTTTACAGTTGCACTGATTACGTAAAGTCCGCCAACGGATTGAACAAATTCCTTGTCTTCCTCAGATGCACCACCGAGCTTAATATCAACACCTCTACCCGCCATATTGGTGGATACAGTAACGGCATAAGGTCTGCCTGCTTCGGCAATTATAGCAGCTTCTTTTTCATCATTGCGTGCATTAAGAACGTTATGCTTAATACCTTTCTCTTCAAGCTTAGAGGAAAGAGCCTCAGAATCTTTAACACTTGAGGTACCGATAAGAATAGGTTGACCTTTTGCATTAGCAGAAATAATTTCTTCCAAAAGTGCCTCGTCACGTTCATGATTGGTTAAAAAGATTTCATCCTCTAAATCCTGACGGATACAGGGTGTATGAGGTTCAATAACAACAGTTCTAACGCTATAGGTAGACTCAAATTCACTAGCAGAAGTAGCTGCAGTACCTGTCATACCCGAAAGGGTTTTATATTGGCTCATAAAAGCGCCAATGGTCATAGAGCAATATATTTTTGTGTTTACTTTATGAATTATACCCTCTTTAAGCTCAACAAAACGATGGAGGGCATTAGGAAATTTCCTGTTAACTGCAATTCTACCGGTTGCTTCGTCAACAACTGCAATTTCATCATCTCTAACAATATAATCCTTATCCTTCTCAAGATTGTGAAGTGCTTGTAAAGCAGTATTTATATCTGACAAAATATCCGAATTATTATCATAAAGATTTTCAATTTCAAACTCGGCTTCAATCTTTTCAATACCATTATCGTTAAGCCAAATCTGACCCTCTTTTTCATCCACCTCGTAATCGTCTGCGGTAAGTTTTTTTACTGCCTCCATAACCTTAATTTCATTAGCAGAAGTATCCTCGGCCTTACCTGCCAAAATCAAGGGAATAGATGCCTCATCAATCAAAATAGAATCAGCCTCATCCACAATAGCAACATCGTATATATTTCCTGTAAGTTCATTTTCATTATAAGCAACAAAATTACGTATGCAGTCATAACCAGCCTCACGGGCAGAAATATATAAAACGTCCTTTTCGTACTGCTCAGCACGTTGTGTAACGGGGGTTGTTTCTGTTATATATCCTACCGAAACACCGCAAAATTCATAGATATCTTTATTCTCAGTAGCATCGCGTTTTGCCAAATAATCGTTAAACACCAAAACCTGTGCTTTACGACCGGATTTAACGTACATAATCGCCGCAACAACACCTGCTAAAGTTTTACCCTCGCCGGTAGAAAGCTCGGCTATATGGCCATTAAAAAGAGCAAACGCCGTTTCAAGCTGACAACTAAAAAGTTTAAGACCTTTTTTTCTGAAAATCACCTCTGCAACGGTTGCCGCAATTTCAATCGGATCCCGTGCTTGATCAGCAGTTACGCATAAAGTATCGTCATCCATTTTTGAATAATCGGCTGCTAAAACTTTTTCAGCAAAATCCAAGCATTCTTTTTTTATTGATGCAATTGTTTTAAATCCATTTTTCATAAGATATCTCACTTTCCACTTGTGTTTTTAACTTTTATATGATAAAATAACATATCTAGAGGTGATACGATTTGTATAATATTTTTTATTATGATATAAATAAAATGAGTGATAACCTTTTTAATGAAGAGTTAGAATCCCTTGGATATTTCAGAAAAAAAGAAATTCTTAAAAAGGCCGATATTGATGATAGAAAAAGAAGTCTTGCAGGAGATCTGCTAGCAAAAAAATATTTAAGCAAAATATATGGTGTCCCAAAGGATCAAGTTGAAATAAAAATAGGTGAACACGGAAAACCTTATGCTTTAAATATTCCCGCCCACTTTAACATTTCTCATAGCGGAAATTACGTTGTTGTGGCAATAAGCGACCGCCCTATAGGAATTGATTTAGAAATAATTGATGATTTTTCGGCTATACTAGCAAAAAAACTTTTTAACGATGATGAATTAAAATACATCTCAGAAATAGGAATTAAAAACAAAAAATCAACAATGCAACAACACTTTTTTGAAATTTGGACCGCCAAAGAAGCCTATTTAAAATATTTAGGATGTGGCATTTCAGGTGGGATAAACTCCCTGTCATTTTCACTTTCAAACGGTAAATTAGTCCATAATAAAAATGATATATCACTAACGTACGACTACAGCATCCCGGGGGCTATTATAGCGGTTGTAACAGATAACAAAAACTAGTTTTAATCTGTAAGTAGGGCTGCAATACGGCAAAAAACCAAAGGAATGGATGGATTAAATTCCATTCTGTTTTGAAGGTCGGTTAACTCACTATAGCAATAATTAAGCTTATCAGCGGTGAAAGAGGAAATCTCTTTCATCGCTTTTTTCTTCATTTCTTTAGCAATGGCAGATTTAAGTTCAAAAATCAGCTCCCCTACCTTACCTCTATCCTTAATATAAGGTTGTAATAAATTCAAAATACCAAGCCTATCCTTTGAGGCGGCTAAGGTTAATATTTCGAATGCCACACCCGATAAAAATACCGTTTCGGTATTAGCAGAGCCGATTGCTTTACCAATGTTGCCATCTGTAGCAATTAAAAGGGTTTGTGCCTCAGAATATGAAATGTTAGCTAAAGAAGCAACCTTATTTATCCCCTCATCCTCAAAAGGAACGGGAGAAAGTGTGAAAGTAACGCATCTGGAGCGTATCGTTTCTAAAAGTAATTTTGCACTTTTAGCAAGCAAAATAAAGGTGACTCCCACAGGAGGCTCCTCCAACACTTTCAAAAGAGCGTTTTGGGCATTTTCGTTCATTGTGTGTGCCTCTTCAAGCACAAAAACTCTGCCGGAGGCAGCCATTGGAGTTAAAAATGCCTCAACTCTTAACTCTCTTACCTGGTCTACTTTGATTTGCGTTCCATCGGGAACAACAACTTGGAAATCAGGATGACTGCCAACTTCGACCAAGTGGCAGGTTTTACATTCGTAGCAAGGCCTTTCTTCGCTACTACAAAGGCAAGCTTTAGCAATAAACTGTGCCAAAGTTTTTTTACCAAGCCCTTCTTCGCCCTCTATTAAAATTGCGTGTGGAATTCTACGTTTTTTTATCATAGAATTCAGCATATTACAAATTCTTAAATTGCCAATTAAGGACTTTTGCATAATATACACCTATTTAACAGTAAATTTTATCTTAACAGTATCATTGGCTTTAAGGGGAATTTCAAGTGGTAAATATTCAAATCCACCAACTTGATTGAAATATCTTTTTGACATATCTTCGGTTTTGATTTCAGCGCTTGAAGTGATTGTAAGCATATCTCTAAAGTTTATTTCATTCTGTGAAAGAAGCTTAATTTCTGCCTTTTTATCGGCTATAATGGGCAATTTGTAAATACTGTCTTTCTCTGTAGTGATAGCCATTTCAAGTTCATCACCCACAAAAGTATAGACTATTTTAAAGTTTAATTCGTTATTGCCCAAAACAGTAACCTCTGCTTTGTTTTTATCGCCGGAGCTACTTATTTCAACAGTTTTATCTGTGTCGCTTGAATACTCTCCACAAATAATTCTGGGGGTCATACACTCGGTTTTACCTTGCCTTAAAGCTTGCATATTATGCACTTCTGTACGGCGATAAAAATGCATAGTTGCTGCACAAATAGGACCGTATTCTTTATGCCATAACAAATTAAGGTTACCGCCAAAGCATTCGCTATTCTGAGCACGCAAAGCATCAACAGCAGAAATGGTTGCTCTCATTCCGCCTACCGAAACAAGCTTAAGATAGCCGTTTTGGTAATCTTTTATTCCGTATTCGACCTCACGAGGCAAGACTATTTCTTCTAAATTTTCAAAATCTTTTTCTTGCATATTGATATACATAAATGCAAGGGATTTAGCATGGGTAAATGCATGATGAACACAAGCAAATTCGCCGTAATCATGCATCATTGGGCCGCCATAAAAAGCACCATCCACAGTACAACGCTTCACAAGTTCAAAACTAAGAGCCGCCACCTTAGCAAAACGCTTATCACGACCTGCTACAAGAGAAAATCCGCCCCATACTCCATCGGTTGTACGGCTTCCCCAATAGGTCCACTTTGCATTTCTGGTACCAAAAGAGTTATCGATACCACCATCAGGCATAATAAAATCAAGATGCGCTAATGCTCTTTGGCAGTATTTTTCAAGTTTTTCTTCATCCTGCATCCAAACGCAGTATTGAATAAGTATTTGAAGGCTTTCTTCAATATTATAGCCCATATCTATACCGCGACAGCCTTTTTTAGTAACATAATCGTGGTTGCTCCACTCACCATAAAGTATGTTGTTATCATCAAAATGACTATCCAAAACTGCTTCATACTTTTCGGCAAGAGCTTTATATTTTTCTTCTTTTGTAATATTATAAGCAAGAGCAAAAAGCCCTGCTGCGCCCGCTGAATAATTTATACTATTTATAGCCTTAACAAATTGAGCGTTGAAGTTTTCTGCGATACGTGTAAAAATTGCGTACCAACGATCATACACTTGCTTTGGAAGAACGTTTTTATAATGACGCAAGATTTCGCCTAATCCCATTGCAAAAAAGGCACTAACACCAAACCACACGGAATCGGTTTCATTAACATAAAGTTTGTGATCTCTAAGTAAATTGTTTTCTGCAAAATCAATCAATGACTCTGCCGCTTCGAGATATCGTTTTTCACCTGTTTCGGCATATAGTATAACCAGTGCGGGTACCAAATCTGCACCGCGACCATGTATATAACCACAAGCAGGACAAAGTAATCCTCCCTTTAAAAGTGGAGTTTCAAGCTCTTTGATTTGGTGATCTAAAAGATAATCACTCCACTCCTTGATTAAAAAAAAACATCACTTTTTTTTAGCATAACAACACCCTCTTATCTAACAAACCCAATCTTTTTCATAACCTTTGATATGGTTCTGCGAGCCATATATTCAGCCTTTTCGGCACCCTCGTGATAGATATCCTCAAGTTGTTTTTTATCGGCAATAAAGGTGTCAAACCGCTCACGAACGGGGCGAAGCTCTTCGACAACAGCTTCACCAACGGCAGTTTTGAAATCGCCATAGCCTTTATTTTCAAACTCTGCGGCAACTTCATCTGCAGTTTTACCGGTAATAGCGGAATATATACCAATAAGATTGTTTATTCCATCTCTACCCTCGCCCACGCAAACTTTATTTTCGCTATCAGTAACGGCTTTTTTGAATTTACGCATTATGTCTTCGGGTTTATCCAAAATAGCAACCCAAGCGTTAACGTTCGCATCAGATTTTGACATTTTCGAGGTAGGATCTTGAAGTGACATAACCCTTGCTCCAACCTTTGGAATGTATGGCTCAGGGATTTTAAATACGTCACCATAGATATGGTTAAAACGAGTGGCAATATCACGGGTTAATTCTAAGTGTTGCTTTTGGTCGGCTCCAACAGGTACAAAATCAGGCTGATAAAGTAAAATATCTGCAGCCATAAGTGTAGGATAACCAAATAAGCCTAAGTTTACGTTATCTGCGTGCTTTGCGGATTTATCCTTAAACTGTGTCATTCGGGAAAGCTCGCCAAATTGAGTATAACAACTAAGTAGCCATGAGAGTTGTGAGTGCTCTGCAACATGTGACTGAACAAAAAGAGTAACGTCTTTAGGATCAAGTCCGATGGCAAGAAGCACGGCACAAGTATTATATAACTGCTTTCTGAAAGCGGCAGGTTCTTGGCGTACGGTAATAGCGTGTAAATCGGCAACAGCGTAAATACACTCAAATTCCTCGGTCATAGACTTCCAATTTTTCAGTGCACCCAAATAGTTACCTAAAGTTAACATACCGCTAGGTTGAATAGCACTAAAAACTCTTTTTTTGCTAATAATTTCTTCGCTCATAATAGCCTCCAAAATTTATTTCAAAATTCCACCTAAAATTTCCATACCATTTATGATTTGTTCATCACTAGGAGTGGAATAATTAATTCTAATACGATCAGATTTTGCGGTAGTATCAACAGAAAATGCAGTACCTGGAACAACGGCAACCTTGTTTTCCAAAGCCTTCATTGTAAAATCCATCATATCAACCTTTTCGGGCAACTTACACCAAAGGAACAAGCCACCCTCAACGGGATAATAATCAACCATAGGCTTTAAATGCTCGTCTGCAAGCTGCATACAAAGGTTAGCCTTACGACGATATATAGCACGGATTTTTTCAAGATGTGCTTCAAAATCATATTCTGTTAAAAACTTATGAGAAATAATTTGCGACCAAAGGGTTGTATGCACATCATCGGTTTGCTTACAAACAGTAAGCTTAGCTATAATTTCCTTGTTTGCAATAGCATAACCCACACGCATACCGGGAGAAAGAACCTTAGAAAATGAACCTGCATAAATAACTATACCATCAGTATCCATTGACTTAATGGTTGGAATATCCTCGCCTGAAAAGCGTATTTCACCATAGGGGTTGTCCTCTAAAATAAGTACGCCATATTTTTTACAAAGCTCATAAACTGCCTTGCGTTTTTCTAAAGACATTGTAATTCCGCTTGGATTTTGGAAATTTGGAATTGTATATAAAAATCTTACGTTATTACTTGTTTTAATAGCCTCTTCAAGAGCGTTTATATCAATCCCATCTGCCTGAACAGGAACACCAACTAAATTAGCACCAAAAGAACGGAAAGCGTTGAGAGAACCAATAAAACTAGGATCCTCACAAATTATAGTATCACCTGTATTTACAAACACCTTGGTAACAAGATTCATAACCTGTTGTGCGCCTGAGGTTATAATAATTTCATCATCCTCGGTGCCAACAGAATATTTTTTCTTCATATAATCTGCCATATACTCTCTCAAAGGAGCATAACCCTCGGTGACTGAATACTGAAGAGCCATAGCAGGGTCATTTAGCAAAACAGCGTTGGAAATTTCAGCAATTTCCTCTGCGGGGAAAGCCTCACCGGCAGGGTTTCCCGCAGAAAAAGGAATAATTCCCGGCTGAGATGAAAGCTTTAAAATTTCGCGGATAGCCGAAGGCTTAAGTCCGTTAATGTTATCTGCAAATGTATAATTCATATCAATTCCACCCTATTTAAGTCTAGCTACTCCGCTTTTAATTGCGGCTTCGGAAACTGCCTTAGCAACTGCTTTACCAATACGCTTATCAAAAGCCTCGGGAACAATATACTCCTCATTAAGTTCATCATCACTTACGAGCTCTGCGATTGCAAAAGAGGCGGCTTTTTTCATTTCCTCATTGATTTCAGATGCTCTTACATCCAATGCACCGCGGAAAATACCGGGGAAAGCCGAAACGTTATTGATTTGATTAGCAAAATCTGAACGACCGGTACCAACTACACGAGCACCCGCTGCTTTAGCCAAATCAGGCATAATTTCAGGCACGGGATTAGCCATAGGAAATACAATAGAGTTATCTGCCATACTTTTAATCATAGCTTCGTTAACAATATTAGGAGCAGAAACACCTACAAATACGTCAGCCCCAACAATAGCAGATTTTAAATCGCCTTTTTCCATATTGGGGTTGGTGATTTCTGCAAGCTCCTTATGAGCATCAGAAAGGGTTTCATCCCCCTTGCAGATCACACCAAAAATATCACACATAACGATATTTTTAACGCCTAAATTCATTAAATGCTTGGCAATAGCAGTACCGGCTGAGCCTGCACCGTTAATAACACATTTTATATTTGCAATATCCTTTTTAACAACCTTTAATGCGTTAATAAGGGCTGCACCAACAACAACTGCAGTACCGTGTTGATCATCATGGAAAACGGGAATATCGCAAATTTCTTTAAGCTTCCGCTCAATTTCAAAGCAACGTGGAGCTGCAATATCCTCCAAATTTATACCACCAAAGCTACCTGAAATAAGGTAGATGGTTCTTACAATTTCATCAACATCTTTAGAGCGAATGCAAAGGGGAAACGCATCTACACCTGCAAACTCTTTAAAGAGGACGCATTTACCCTCCATAACAGGCATACCCGCCTCAGGACCGATATCACCAAGGCCTAAAACGGCAGTACCATCAGTTATAACCGCAACCATATTGTGTCTTGCAGTAAGTTCAAATGATTTATCATAATCGTTATGAATTACCATACATGGCTCGGCAACACCGGGCGTATAAGCAACTGAAAGCTCTTCCTTACCGGTAACCCTTGCCCTTGGCGTAACCTCTATTTTGCCTTTCCATTCATAATGCTTTTTCAAAGCTTCTTGTTTAATATCCAAAGTAATCCCCCCACTATTTTACTGTAGAAACAAAATCTAAAATTCCTTTATTGCCTACTTCATTGTTTTTAAACACAGCACAATTATCAAGTATTTTAGCAAACACCTGACCTATATTTTCTTTAACATCATCGGTAAGTTCACCAAACTGAGTAGTAAGTCTTGGTGGCAATACTGCAAGGCCCATAGCCTCAATAAGACCGATATTTTCCTTTTTTATGTAATGATACTCCTCGTGTGCGTGGAAAATACCATAAGGATGCTCCTCGCTTGTACGATTATTTCGAAGAATTAAGTCCATCTCAAACCTACCATTACGCTTTCTTGCAATCGGAGTTATGGCATTATGCGGCGCATCTGTATAGGCTAAAACACCGTTTTCTTCACTTGTAAACTTTTTCCAAGCCTCATTTATTCTATTAGCAAGTTCAATAACTCTTTCCTTATCCTCGCCTATAATTCTAATGGTAGAAAGAATCCAGTTGACCACACCTGCTTCAATATCATCAAAGCCTTCAAAATTAACCTTGAATCTGAAATCAGCCTTAGCACAAGGGAATTCATAATTTCCGCCCTGATAATGGTCGTGTGTTAAAATAGAACCGCCTACTATTGGAAGTCCCGCATTTGAACCCATAAAGTAATGTGGATACTGGTCTACAAAATTTATAAGTCTTTCAAAGGTTTTTCGAGTTATAGCCATAGGCTCATGCTCACCATGTAAAAGTATGCAATGCTCATTAAAATATCCATATGGCGAATACTGGAAATACCATTGCTCGCCTGCGAGCTCAACAGGAATAATTCTGTGATTTGCTCTGGGCGGATGGGAAGCATTACCCTCGTATCCAACGTTTTCCTTACAAAGCAAACATTTTGGATAACCCGATTGTTTAGAAAGCTTTGCAAGAGAGATTTCTTTGGGATCCTTTTCGGGTTTGGAAAGGTTTATTGTCAAATCAATATCGCCATAACCTTGAACGGTAGTTTTCCAAATTATATTTTTATTTATTCTTTCGGTCATAATATAGTTATTGTTTTGCGAAAGAGAATAAAAATAATCAGTTGCATCTTTAGGCGAGCAATTATATTTTTCAAAATATTTATTATTTAAAACCGACGGGATTGGAGTAAAAATATCCATAATATCTGCAGATAAAATATCCCTATAGGTTGTTGTATTCATTTCAAGTTTGCCATTTTCATTGGCATAGTCTAAAATACCGCTTAAAATATCTTCAATATTGTTGTGCTTTTGATATTCTTTTCTTTCAAAAGACACAGCTCCAATCAAATTTAAAATGCGATTTACAGCATAAATTTCATCTGTCTTTTCAATCATATTACGCTCAATGGCATAATCCAAAAGTTCAGATAAATAAGCATTTATCATAATAAAAACCTCACAAATAAAATCTTATGATAATGTTATAAATAATTAGTATTGTAACCTAAGCAAAGATGCTCGGTTTATATTTTCAAGGTTTATAACAACTACCCTCATTAGTACAATCCGAAGATGAAAATCAACTTCGGATTGTACTAAATAAATTTAAGATTATCCTTTTAAGGAAAGTGCATAACCGCCAACCGAGCGAATGTTGAGTATATAACAACTTCCCTCACCAAAAACAGCCTCTATTGTGTTTTTGTATTCTTCAAGAATATCATTGGGAACAAAGGCTTGTATTGTACCGGCAAAACCGCCGCCATGAACACGGAAACCACCTCTGCCGTTCAAAAAACGCTCAGTTAAAGCAAGGGCTAAGGAAAGGCCCTGCTCTTTAGGTGCAGATACAGAAAAAACGTTTTGCAAATATCTAAAAGAAGAATCTCCTGACTTTTTAATATGCATAAGAAAATCATCAAATCGATTTTCAAGCAAAGCATTTTTTTCATCAACTACCAAAGCGTTGTCAGCTAAAAAATGCATCGCGCGAATAACGGCACGATCTCCACATTCTTCTCTTATAACGGAAAGTTTAGCAAAAAAATCGTCTTCATTTATGTCGCGTAGATATTTTTCATCCAGCACAACCGCAACAGCACGCATTTCCTCAGTAATAGCGGCGTAATCACCTGTTAAATCGGCGTGATTGCCACCTGTATTTACAATACAAAGAGAATGCTTGTGTGCTGTTAAATCAAAATCAATCTTTTCAATAATGGGATTCTTAGGATCTGCAAAATCAATAGCGGTAAATCCTCCTACCGAACTTGCCATTTGATCCATAAGACCGCAAGGTTTACCAAAATATACATTCTCAGCCTTTTGAGCAAGCTTGGCAATTTCAACAGAATCAATTTTACCATCATTGAACAAATGACTTAAAATAACACCAACCAAAACCTCAAATGCAGCTGAGGAAGAAAGTCCTGAACCTTTTAATACATTTGAGGTTGTGTAAGCGTCAAATCCGCCTATTTCAAACCCCGATTGCTTAACAAACGCGGCCATACCACGAATTAAAGCAGAGGCTTGACCTTGTTCTTCAGGTATAACATCAAGTTGGTTTAAATCAATAGAATCCATCTCATAGCCTTCTGATTTAATGCGAATAACGTTATCCTCATTTTTAGAAACAACAGCAATAACGTCTAAATCAACGCTACCTGCTAACACTCTTCCGTGCTGATGATCGGTATGATTACCGCCAACCTCGGTACGTCCGGGTGCAGAAAAAAGTCTTATTTCACTAACGTTATCATAAAGTTTTTCAAACTCATCTACAGCTTTCAAATATCTTAGCCTTGCGGAATCTACAGATGAATACATAAGTTTAAAATCTTTATCATAACCGCCGGATTTAATATCAGTACGAATTTTTTGCAAAGACATATACGTGCTCCTAAATTATTTTACAAGTTCTAAAGTATCTCTTGCGATAACCATCTCTTCATCGGTAGAAACTGCAAATACAGCAACCTTAGAAGCATCGGTAGAAATTTTATAATCGTTACCTTTAATGCGAGAATGCTCTTTATTAAACTCTTTATCAAGCTCAAGACCTAAATAGGTAAGACTATCGCAAACACTTTCACGAACGTCGCCACTATTCTCACCGATACCACCGGTAAATACAATAGCATCTACACCGTTCATAGCAGCTACAAAGCTACCAATGTATTTGGTGATTTGATAGTTCTGCATATCTATAGCAAGCTGAGCTCTTTCATTACCTGCTTCTGCAGCTTCGCAAACGTCACGATTATCATTAGAAACACCGGAAATACCTAAAACACCGGATTTTTTGTTAAGCATAGTATCGATTTCTGCAGGAGTCATACCCTCGTTTTCTGCAATAAAGGTAACAACAGAAGGATCTAAAGAACCGCTACGTGTACCCATAATGAAACCATCAAGAGGAGTAAAGCCCATAGTGGTATCAACAGAAATACCGCCTTTTACAGCTGCAATAGAAGCACCGTTACCAAGATGGCAGGTAATGATTTTAAGATCTTTTACATCCTTACCCATAAGCTCTGCAACCTTACCGGTTACGTATCTGTGAGAGGTACCATGGAAGCCGTAACGACGAACACCGTATTTCTCAAAATACTCGTAAGGAACACCATACATATAAGCCTTTTTAGGCATATGAGAATGGAAAGAGGTATCAAAAACTGCAACCTGAGGAACCTTCTCGCCCAAAACTGCAGTACAAGCACGAATACCAAGAATATTAGCAGGGTTATGAAGAGGGGCTAAAGGATTGAACTTTTCAACAGCGGCAATAACTTCATCGTTGATAAGGCAGGACTCAGTAAAGCCCATACCACCCTGAACAACACGGTGACCAACAGCACCAATTTCGCTAAGAGAAGAAATAACAGCAGCCTCACTTTCGGTAAGAGCCTTAATAACGCAAGTAAAAGCCTCACTATGTGTAGGCATAGCTTCTTCGATTACTGCACGGCGGCCATCAGCGGCGTTATGGGTTAAAACGGAATCGGTACCACCAATACGCTCGCAGTTACCTTTAGCGATCATCTGCTCATTTTCCATATCAATAAGTTGATATTTAAGTGATGAACTACCTGCATTTACAACCAAGATTTTCATAAAAAAACTCCTATCTGTCGCACACGCGACTAAAAATTAAAAAAACTATTGCACCTTTAAGATAAATATAGTATTATAATAAAGGTTACTTATAATTTATAATACTATACTCATCATATTTTTTCAAGCATTATTTCAGTTAAAAAGCAAAAAATAGACAAAAGTTGGTGATTTTTTGAAAATTTGCGGTGTAATCGCTGAATTCAACCCTTTCCACAATGGTCACGACCACCTAATCAATACAATTAAATCTGATAACGACTCGGTTGTAGTAGCCGTTATGAGCGGTAATTTTGTTCAGCGTGGCGAACCGGCTATAATTTCAAAATTCGCCCGTGCCAAGGCAGCAATACTCAGCGGAGTTGATTTGGTACTTGAATTACCTTTGCCCTATAGCATTTCTACCGCTATGTATTTTGCAAATGGCGGTATTGATATTTTAAAATCTCTTGGAATTGTTGATACTCTTTGTTTCGGTAGCGAAAGCGGCAACATTGCTCCTCTTACGGCAGTTGCCTCGCGACTCAACAATCCAGAATTCAAAAGTTTTTTAAAAGAAGAACTTTCAAGCGGTATTACCTTTGCCGCCGCAAGGCAAAAAGCCTTTGAAAAGTTTTCGCCAAACGTTGAATCTTCGATTTTAGAAAACCCTAACGATACTTTAGCTATAGAGTATATTTTGGCGGCGGAACGATTAGGCTTAAAGGTGGATTACAAGGTTGTTAAACGCTTTGGTGCTGCACATGACAGTCATATTAAAACAGATAATATTTGCAGTGCTTCAGAGCTTAGAAAAACACCTAGCCTTTTAGATTTAAAAGAGCCCTATATGCCTAAAGCGTCTTACGATATTTTTGCCGAAGAAATATCTAACAAACACTACTCTTCCATGTATTTATTAGACAGAGCTATGGTGGCACATTTAAGAACAATAACTCCCGAAAAACTGCGGTTAGCCCCCGATATTTCTGAAGGCCTTGAAAATAGAATTATAACCGCCGCTAACAGTTTTTCAACAATGGATGAAATACTAACTGCAGTAAAATCCAAAAGATACACCCACGCAAGGCTTCGCAGAATTATTCTCGCCTCTTATTTAGGGGTTACGGCCGAACTGCAAAAACAATCCGTCCCCTATATTAGAGTTTTAGGAATGAATGAAAACGGAGCAAAGATTTTATCACTTGCCTCAAAACACACAAAAACACCTTTAATAGCTTCCCTTAAAGAAGCCGAAAGAATCAACTCCAAAGCCGCAGAATTTGCACGTTTAGAGGTTAAAGCGGGAGATATTTTTTCTCTTTCTCTCCAACGTCCTGTCGGTGGTAAAACTGAATACACCAGCAAACTTTTTAAAACCTTTTAATTAAAATTTATATAGTGAGGTAATTAAAAATGATAACTAAAGAATTAATAGAATTTAAAAATTACGGAAAATGTGTTAAGCTTTCTAACGGAATTATTGAGGCGGTAGCATCTGTTGACATTGGTCCCAGAATTGTTTTCTTTGGCTTTATAGGCGGCGAAAACATAATGAATACCGAAAAGGATAAATTTACCAGCGCTAATAACGAAGATTTTGACAACCACTTTTACAAGGGCGCAACCTGGAATAATTACGGTGGTCACAGACTTTGGTCATCTCCCGAAAAAATGCCTAACACCTACTATCCCGACTGCGATCCGGTTGAATACGAGTTTACCGAAAATGGCGTTATTTTAACCCCACCCCCCCAGACCGCAAACGGACTGCAAATGCAGGTTGAACTTATTATGAGCGATAACGAGCCTACTATGGACGTTAAGCACAGTATGACTAATATTGCTGATACACCTCAGGATTTTGCCCTTTGGGCGCTTACAGTAAGCGCCCAGGACGGTATTCTTGTTCTTCCTATGAACACCAACGACACAGGTCTACTTCACAACAGAATGATTTCGGTATGGCCATACACCGATATGTGTGACGACCGCATTTTCTACGGCAAAAAATACATCACTATTCGTCAGGACAGAAATGCCAAATCTCCCATTAAACTTGGATTTGACCTTAACCAAGGTCTTGCCTATTACCTTTTGGGCAATAGCGTATTTAAGAAAAAATACTACCCCAACCATCCCAATGGTCGTTATCCTGATGGCGGAGTTTCTTTTGAAACCTACAACTGTGCATTATTCCTTGAAATTGAAACCCTTTCCGAACAAAAGGTTATGGCACCCGGTACTACCGAAACCCATTTAGAAACCTGGACAATGCTTAAAAAGCCTCAGGAATTAAACGAAAGAGATAATGATTCCATCGACGCTTTTGTAAAATCACTTAACTAACATAATAATAAAAATCACGGTTACTTTTAAAATTGGTAACCGTGATTTTTTTATTCTTCCAAATCAAATAACAAACACCCTTGCGCCTTGAATTGTTCAATTTTTTTGTCCAAATACTCGGTAGAGCAATTAAGCTCATTAGCAAGACATTCCTTACACAAAAATTCCTCAGCCATTCGGTTTATCATTTTTTTGTAAAGTCCCACTTCGTTCATTGTTAAGGCAGAGCCGCAATTTACACATTTGCCTGACATTAAATATCCACAACCTTAGCTCTAAAGACTTTACAGTCGTGAGCATCAACAACATCCTTATAAATACCGTCTTTAATTTTAACCTTTTCCCCCGTCCAAAGTTCGGTGAGTTCTAAGGTTTTTCCGCTGGTAATGGGAAGACCTAAAACGTCGGTATCTATATAATTTCTGCTTTTAACGTCACTGAAATTAAACATACCAATAGCAATATCTCCGTTATCAAGGAATTTTCCCCAAGTGCAATTTTCCTTTTTAACATCGTACCCTTTTTCGTGAACGGTTTGGTAAATTTCAAAGGGTTGGCGTTGCGCAGGATCCTGATTAATTGCAATAATATCCTTATTGGTTAAAATTTCTTTGGTTTTGTCATCCATTTTTGTAATGTCGCAACCAATCATAAGAGGAGAATTTAAAAATGCCCAGAAGGAAAAATGTGTTTTATACTCGGTATAACCGCAAAGACCGTTCTCATCAACGTCCATTGCAACGTTACCCACGCCATTCATACCAACTATAAGCATATCCATATCGTTAAAACAGCCCTGACCGTTGAATTTCTGTAAAGGATACTGCTTCATAGCAAGATTTTTAACAGATTCCCACGTGTCATTAATATCACCGGTTGAACGCCACATATGAGCGCTTGTAGTTTTAATCCATTCCTCAACGTTATCAATGCCCCAGTTACAGGCGCTAAAAAGAATATCTCTGCCGCAATTAGCCAAGGCAAGGCCCATTCTTTTATACAGGTAATGACCCTGAGTTGATAAGGGTCGGAAACAGTAATCATATTTAAGAAAATCCACTCCCCACTCGGCAAAGGTGGCGGCATCAATGAATTCGTAATCAAAACTACCGGGATAACTTGCGCAGGTAAGATGTGCGGCGCAAGAATACATACCAAACTTAAGACCCTTTGAATGGGCATAATCTGCAACATATTTCATACCGTGAGGGAATTTTTCGGGGTCGGCAACCAATTTTCCGTCCACACGTTCTTTTAAAGACCAACAATCATCAATAACTATGTAATCATATCCTGCCGCTAACAGCCCTGTATCCACCATAGTATCAATAGATTTTAAAACAATCTCTTCATTAATATCAGGGCCAAAAGTATTCCAAGAATTCCAGCCCATGGGAGGGGTTTTAACAAACATAGTAATGCTCCTTTATTTTTACATATTATTTGCCTAAAATATCTGATAAATTTGCAAGTATTTTTTTAGCTACATCAGGCTTATTCATTGAATAGACGTGTACGTTAGTAATACCATTTGCATAAAGATCTATAATTTGATCTGTGGCATAGGCGATTCCCGCCTGTTTCATAGCACTTGAATCGTTACCAAATTTATCAACCAAGCTTTTAAATCGTTGCGGCATAAAGGAACCGGAAAGTTTTATAGCCCTTTCCACTTGATTGGCATTTGTAATTGGCATAACACCCGGAACAACCGGTACAGTTATACCTTGCTCGCGGATTTTATACAAAAAATTATAAAGAAGATTATTATCAAAAAACATTTGAGTGGTTAAAAAATCCGCACCTGAATCCACCTTATCTTTCAAATAATAAATATCACTTTTTTGATCAACGCTTTCAGGATGAATTTCAGGATAGCAGGCACATCCAATACAAAAGTCAGGATTTTCGGCTTTAAGCTCTCGGATTAAATCAACTGCATACCGATAATCCCATTTGGAGCGGTCTGCATTTTCCAACTGAGCAGGAATATCGCCTCTAAGCGCCATAACATTGGTAATACCGGCTTGTTTTATTTGTTTTATCTTTTCCTTAACCGTTTGTTTAGTGGATGATACGCAGGTGAGATGAGCCAAAGTGGGAACACCATAAAGCTCTTTGATGTTTTTAGCAATATCTAAAGTATATTTACTGGTTCCCCCACCCGCTCCATAGGTAACACTCATATAAGCAGGTTTTAGTTTTGCAATCTCTTCTGTAGCGTTTTTTACACTTTCAAAACTACTTTCAGTTTTAGGCGGAAAAACCTCAAACGAAATTGATAACTTTTCATCTTTTAATAAATCTATAAGCTTCATATAATATCCCTTACCATACTTTTTTAAATCAATTATACCAAACAAAATAAGTTAATTCAACAATAAAAAATGTTTTTTACAAAAAACGAACCTATCTGAAGTTAGATAGGTTCGTTTAAACTTAAATTAAACTAGCAATAAATTACTTAAAATTTATTTAGCATAAGTAACACCAATAGGTGCAAGACCTACTTTACCGCTTACCGATTCAACAGTAACTGTAATATCTTGAGCTTCATCAAATACCTTATTGTATTTAATCCAAATAAATCCACCAGTATCAGTACTAGAACAATCAGTATTTGCTACAACTTTTACGCCGTTAACGTAAATGTTTGCAATACCATTGCCTTCTTTTGACTGTAAGAATACAGAAACAGAAGTAGCATCTTCAGCAGTAAAGGTTATGCTACTGCCGGTAGCGGTACAAAGCCAACCGCTAATTTGACTGCTATGAACGTTGCCTTTAGTAAAGCCATTATTCTCGGTAGGCTCAACGTTTAAGAAGTTTGCATTTGCATAAGTATCATCAAAGAAATACTCAGAAGGAATAGCAGGAATGGTTGTATCAATATTGCCTACGTTTGCAAGTACGTCTGCTAAATAAGCGGTAATTGCAGAAGCTGCAACTAAGTGACCATTGTTGTTGGGATGGATATAATCGTTACCAACCTGAGGCCAAGAGATAACACCAGCATTAAAATATCTCCAAAGTGCAGCATAGTAGTCAATTGTGGGAATATCATAGTATAAAAGTGTGGGTAAATGCTCTTTGATTGCATTATTATCGCGAAGATATCTACCATCGTTATAACCTGATACAGGACCAAATACAACAGAAAGAACCGCTGCGTCTGCTTCTAATACTCTACGAACTGCTGCCTCGTAAGTTGATTCGTAAATCTTATCGCCAGGCTGATCGTTTGCAGCGAAATCCACAATAACAAAATCAGGATTATGTTTCAAAACATCCTCAGCCATTCTATTTACGCCAACTAAAGATGTAGTAGAACCAATACCTGCGTTTACGTAAGTAACTTTAATACTTGGGAATTGTGCTTGGAACCAAGCGGCAACACGCTCACCGTATCTGTTATTAACAGAAGTAGCGCCTGCACCCTGAGTTATAGAACCACCAAAACCAACTATGGTAATATCTTCACCACGCTGAGCTTTTTCAAAAACTTTAGCGATTCTAGCCTTATTACCTTGATTTATAACGGTGCTCTTATTAAAGTATTCGCTCTCACCTGCAAGAAGTGTCTGAGCAAGAGATGCATCAGTTAAATCTTCATCAGGTAAAACAGGAGTGCCTGTAGTCATCTGATTCTCAACATCCCATCCTGCAAGATACTGTGCTAATACATTAACATCATCAAGGTCAGTTGCACCTGAACCATTAACGTCTATAACATCTGTATTAACTGCAACATCCCATTTAGCAACATATTGAGCAAGAACAACTAAATCCTTAAGGTTAACAACTTTATCATCGTTTACATCAGGTATGTAATCGGTAGTTGCGGGAACACATTTAGCAACTAAATTTCTGTTAGAAGTGATATTGAATTTATATAAAGGTTCATCACTAACCTTAACACCATCTTCATACCAACCATCAAATTCATAACCGCCATTAGGTGCAGCTGCTACCCAAACCTCAGTTTCATAAGCAACAGGAGTGTTGTGAGAAGCATAAGTATAACAATCGTTACCGGAAACAGTTACTTTATAATTAGCAACTACGGCTTGATTTTCAGGTCTATGAATAGTGAATTCATCAATATACATTTCGTCATTACCACAATTTTGCTCTGCATCATAACCAAAGAACATTCTTAAATCGGTATTATCACCTGTGTAGAAAACATATTCAGTTTTATTCCATTGACCACCAACAAAGCTAATATTTTTATCTACATAGTCACCGCCAAGATTGTTGAAATTCTTTGCAGTTTCGATATCGTTAACGTCAGTTGTAGTAACAATAGAACCCTTATATCCGTCTTTAGCAGTTTCAGTAGCAGTAATAACAGATTTGGGTAACATCCAATAGTAAGAAACTACATAATAAGTATCTTTTTCAAGATTATTGAGGTTCAAATAAACATCTTGTTGATACTGGATATGTAACTGTAAAGAATTTTTACCGGATTTTGCATATTTATTGGTAACAAAAACTTTTCTCCAAGTATCAGAACCTACCATTCCCCAAGAAGAACCAATAAGATTTTTACCTATAGTTCCGAGTTCGAAGCCAGCGCTAGGCTCAGCTAAAATATTATTATCAGCAAACTTAGCAACAAAATCATCATTAGAACCGGCGGGTACAACTAAAGTTTCTTCAGTTGAATAAACAGAATCACCTACATACCAACCTAAAAACTCGTTACCATTGTAAGGAACGGCGGTGTAAGTGTTATTAGCACCATTTTTTAGGTAACCAGCATCTTTGCCTTCTTCAACTGCAACACTGAAATTAGGCGCAAAAGGATCATCAACACCCCAAAAATCGCCTGCATTAATGTTTACGTCATCTTCTGCAAAAACGGTTACGCCGGAAAATAGGCTAAAAACCATAGCAAAAACTAACAAAAAACTAAAAAATTTTTTCATAAATATACTCCTTTCAAGGTTTAATCTCATTATACTAAATAAAAACGCTATTTTCAACGCCTAAAACCAAAATCGAAAAATAATAAATGTTTTCAATAAAAAAAGGTTTATAAGCCACACCACTTATTACTTTTTTAAAATACTACACTATGCCAAGGGTTAGTGTTTTTATGAACAAAACTTATTATCAATTTCCACCAAATGAGCAATTGCAGGTATATTTTCACCTTGCTGAGTTGTAGTTGGCGAAAGGAGGGCGCCAGTTGCACAAAATAAAACTTTTTTATATTCCCCTGATTTAAAAGAATTTAAAATATGCGTGCATAAAACCGAAGCAGAACAACCGCAACCCGAAGCTCCTGCATCGACGTTTTGTTTTGTAATATCGTATAATAAAAGTCCACAATCCTGATGAACATTACGCAAATCCACCCCATCCTTAAGGCACAATTCAACAAGCAGTTCAGAGCCAATCCTGCCTAAATCTCCAGTAAAAATTTTATCATAGTCATCAGGAGCACCACCCGTTTCCCTAAAAAACGATAAAATGGTATCTGCCGCCGCAGGGGAAAATGTCAAGAGAACACCATAAAATTTCCGCTTCCAAAAATTCCCTTTATTTATGCAGGTTTAAAGCACTTATGGTGTGTAGGCGGCTATAGCCAGGTAGATGTTAAATAAACACCATACTTCATTTTTATTGTGCGTTATATACAAAAAGAAACATGCTAATTTGACATCGAATTTTGTGTACGAAAATTTTATATCAAAGAAACAAAAAAACTGCCATTATAAAAACAGCAGTTTTCGATATAATTAATCAAATAAACTCAATTGAACACCATCAGGCTTTTTAACTTCACTTTGTATTGATTTCACTTTAGATTTGTCAAATTCAGTTTTTGTTATAGCACCATTCCAATCTTCGTCTATCGGAATAGCACCCATTTTTATAAGCTCTAAATTTCCAGGATATTCAATGTTGCGACAATACTCAGTACACCAACCCTTTTTTAAGTTTTCAATTGCACCATTCCAAGTACCACCCTTATTCTTATCGGTTTTAACAACAATTGTTGCATCACTTTGCGAATAGATATATTTATTTCTCATCATAGCAAACCCTACATTAAATCCCGTAGTAGGAGCCGTAGCAGATAATATTAGTAAATTGCCCTTATTAATGGATTTCACAACATCTGCTTTTCGCATTTTTTGCATCATAGAATCAGCCAAATACTCTATAACAAAACCATTATTATCTAATGCTGCTTGTGCTGCCACAGTATCAATTCCTTTGGCACCGCCCGTAACAACTCCAAAACCGTTTTGTAGTGTTTTTGAAACCGTGCTTTTTGTGAAATCAATATCATCTTCATTAACAGTTCGAGAACCGACAAATCCAACTGTCTGTTTATTTAAAAGTTGGGTATTACCGGCAATGTAGAAAATAGGTGGACAGTTATTACCAAGTTTTTGTTTCAATAACCTTGGGTAATTATTTTCTGCTCGTGTTGTAATCATAATTCCCATATTCTCATATTTAGAAATCTCAAAGCTTATGCTACCGCTTCTTTCCAAAAGTCTCAAATACCTATTTGTAGTCACTTCATCTAAATCTAATTTTTCTAAAAAATCAGATTTACTGAAAAACAACAAATCTTTAGGCTCTAACCCTTTAGAAAATAAAAGCGAAGCAAGTTCTCCCCATTCTCTGGGTTCTAACGGATTAATATCTGCAGCGGCGCATAAGTGACTGCAAAAAATCACTATTGCTTCTGAATTTTTATTCATAACTACTCCTTACTGCTGCTATCAGCTAATGCAAATGGAACAACCTGCTTACAACCTGCTTGCATTAACAAATAACCGCAAACAGTTAATGTCCATTTGGAATCAACAACATCATCGACCAAAATTAGTTTTTGAGGCATATCATTACACGCTTTAACGCGAAAAGAATTCAAAGCATTGCTACACTGATATGTACTATTTTCCATTTCCTTTTGTGGGCTTGCATCTGATTTTTCTATTAAATCGACATATTTTAATCCCAACTTATTAGCCAATCGCTTGGCAAAATCTGCTACAAGATTACTTCTAAGCGAAGATACATTGGTTATGGCATATCCGTTTGAATCTATGTGTTCTTTCAAAACATTTGCCGCTTTTGCAACTAATTCGTCACAAAATTGCTCCTTGTTTAAATACTTGCCTTCTTTAACCATTTGACCGTATCCGGGGTCACCATATTTAGAAAGACAAATTCCTTTTTCTAAAATATAATCAATTTTCTTTCCGTTAGGCCATCTTTTTCTTGGCTCAATTTCTAAAATTAAAGCATTAATATACTCAGCAGCTTTATCCCTTGACTCTAAAGATAATGACAATCCTTCTATGATATCTTTACCGGTACAATTAGAGCATTTACCACAATTTTCAGCAGTTTTGTCATCTAGACAATTAACGCAGAACTTACTATAACAATCTTTTGTTTCTATAAGCTGCTTCATTTGCAAAAGTTCAGCTTTTCTAATTTTTGTGACCGAATCATAGTGCTTATCATCATAGACAAATGCTTTTGGAGTTCTATAATATAAGTTATCTTTTCGAATAAATCCTTCACTTTCTAAGAAAGATAATGCCTTCTCAATCCTACCTATTCTTGCATTTACATCATTGACAATTTCGCTTTTCTTACTTCCGTCACGACTTTCTATACTACTGATAACTTTTTCAGCTTCGTATCTTGTGGGAAAAGCAGTGTCAATAAAGTAGTTATTAATATCTTCATCCTCTTTGCCGGACATTAAAAAGATATATGCATCATCTATGTTTCTTCCGGCTCTTCCGATTTGCTGATAATATGCTACGATATTGGATGGAGATTGATAATGTATAACAAAAGATATATCATCTTTATCGTATCCCATACCAAGCTTAACAGTTGCAACAATCGCCTTGATCCTATTATTTTTAAAATCATTCAAAGCTATTTGGTTAGTTTCTTCCATTTCTTCGCTTTTTGAATAATATGACATAGCCGATATATTATTTTTACTTAAAAAATCAGCCAAATAATCACAGTCTCTTTGTGTTAGGCAATATATAATACCGGTGCCGGGGATTTTATTTAGATTTTCTAAAAGCCACGCATATCTATCAACCTTGTTTTGTAAATTAAGAACTTGAATGTGCAAAGATTTTCGTGACAAAGGTCCGCGGGAAACAAAAACATCCTCATTAAATTGCTTTTGTAAATCATTAATTACTCTATCATTTGCCGTTGCGGTTGTGGCTAGTACAGCAACATTTGAAGATAAGGTGTTTATAATTTTACCGATTTTACCATACTCCAAACGAAAATCATGACCCCAATCAGAAATACAATGCGCTTCATCAACAACAAATAATCCGATATTGAACTGATGCAATCTACTTTGCACATCATCCTTAAAAAGAGTCTCGGGTGTAATGAAAATCAAATCCAATCTATCAGTAGCTAAATCCTCTAAAATTTTACTTCTTCTATCTTTTACCGTACTATTTAATACATCACAGCGAATGCCTAATTTTTTAGCCATTTCCGCTTGGTTTTCCATAAGCACTAGAAGCGGACTTATTACCATTGTAAATCCACGGTTCATTCTCCTAAACATTTTAGTACACATAAAATACACAAGGCTTTTGCCCCAACCTGTTCGCTGTACCACTAATGTTCTTTTGTTGGTCATGGTGGCCTCTATTGCTTCATATTGACCATCACGAAAATCGGCATCATCACCGTACACGGATTTTAATATTTTGTATGACTCATCATATATTTCTGGATACTTTATTTCCATACTTTTTCTAACCTTTGTTTTTTACCAACTATCACGCAAAAGGAAATCAGCAATATGAACTATCTCTATCCCATTTTCATTTCCAATAGCTAAATCATCTATACAAACAACATACTTATGATAATGATCTTTAATATCCATCAAATTATCAGTTTCACGAGTTGACTCTGTAGGCAATTCTACGCAAACCTGAACATATATCTTTTCATCTCTCCTGATACCAACAAAGTCTATTTCTTTGGTATCATTCTTTCCGATAAACACATCATATCCTCTGCGTTTCATTTCAAGATAAACAAAATTTTCTAACATTGCAGAGGTCATTTGCTTATTAAATCCCATTTTGCTATATTTAATAGATATATCTGAAAGATAATATTTTTCTTGCGTTTTTAAAACAGACTTACCTTGCAAATCGTATCTCTGACATGGATAAATTATAAATGCTTCGGATAACCATTTTATATAATTATAAATAGATTCTACCGAAAGAGAACGTTTTTCATTCTTTAAAAATTTAACAATAGAATTTGCAGAAAATGTTTTACCTACATTTTCAACAATGTATTTTACCACACGGTCAAACAAATCTTTATTCCTGATTCTATGGCGTTTAGAAATATCCCTAGTAATAACAGCAGAATAGATTCCATCAACAACCTGATATGCAGAACGAGTATCAAAATTACTAATGCCTATAATCGGGAAACCACCGAATTGTAAATACTCCTCAAACATATCCCTTGCATTGGATTCAGTTTTACCTTTGAATTTTAAATATTCTTTGAAAGAAAGTGTATAACAATTAATTGAAACATATCTGCCTGTTAAATAAGTAGATATTTCACTTGACATAAGTTTTGAGTTGGAGCCCGTAATATAAATATCAATA
>JAZSJA010000112.1:0-24994 GCA_045534095.1 Acutalibacteraceae bacterium
GGACAGCAGAATATCCCTAAAAGACATAGAACTGTCCTTTGGCTTTTGTTATAATTTCAAAAATCATAACCAATAGTTAATCCGACTTCCTTTTAGTTGGTGTATAATATTTTAATTTTAAACTATACTTATAGTTATGGAGAATAACTATGAGGAAGTGAATTTGTTGAAATTAGATACTATAGGTGCTAATATAAGAAAATGTAGGCTATCTAAAAAGATGAGGCAAGAAGATTTGGCAGAAAAAGCTGATTTATCTGTAACTTATATTGGTATGATAGAACGTGGAGAAAAAACACCATCTCTTGAAACACTTATAACTATTCTTAATGTAATGGGTGTCTCGGCTGATGTTGTTCTTTGTGATGTTTTAGAAACCGGATATACAGTAAAACATTCTTTGCTTGATGAAAAACTTTCGCAGTTGTCAAATGATGACCGCAATAAGATTTATGATGTTATTGATACAATGGTGCAACATTCAAAATTTAAATAGTAATTCAAAGTTCGCTTTTAAAAAGGCGGACTTTTTTTATTCGACAACGTAATTCGTGGGACTTCGACACATTCGTTATGATATAACATAACTGTAGGTTATTTTATGACACCTATAGTTGTTAGTGGAGGTGAAAAAGAATGTCAACTAAAAGCATAATTCGACAGGTAGCTAAAAACAATGGCGTTTCCACAAAGGAGGTTAAAAGAAATCTGCAAGATGCAATTAAAAAGGGAGCATCTTCTCTAGATCCAAATGTACAAATTTTGTGGAAAGAAATTGCGCCAAAAAGTAAAGAACCATCTATCGATGAACTTTTACATTTTTGCATTAAAAAAGTTTTATTGCAAAAAGCAAGGGAGAGGGTTGTAATTGATAACTGACCCATCAAAGGACGGTTTTTGATTTAGTTTACAGTTTGTAGTTATCCTTTTTACCTTTGGTGAAAGTTATCGGTTTGCTCCGCAAACGTTGTTGGAACTGTAGGGTATGGCGCTCGCGACATACCGAGAAAGTTTAATGCAAAATTTATATAATTTGATGTAGGGAACAACCTATGTGTTGTTCCGTAAAAAATGCGAATTATAATTTTTACAAACGGGGCGTCGAAAATCGCCGCCCCCTACAAATTTAACCAATCGAAGGTATATTTGTTGAGCGGGCGAGCATTGCTGTTCCGACAAAATCTATCATTTCATTTATATGGCTAATTTTATATAAAGCGGCATAGATATGCTGCTTTGTTTTTTGTTTTATCATCTTAAAAAATCCTTCGCAAAAATCATCGGTTACAATACTGTAACCATCTAAATACTTGACTTTTTGGTGGAAAAATGTATAATACACATATAGATTTTCTGAGCCTAAAATAGGTTTAGTATAGGCTTAAATTTTGTCCGCAATATCTTGTGGATTTCATAAATAATTCAAGTTAAGGAGGTTTTGAAAAATGCTTGGATGGGTTTTGTTTAATGATAAAGATTTATGGCTTCGTTTTACCATGTCTACCGCAGGTACGGTGGAAAAAACTCCCTATGCCCTTGGCGGTGCTCTTACCGATTTTACTGCCGTAAGCCCCCAAATTTCCGAAAAGCTTTTTTTAATACTCCGCAAAAAGTTTGTTGCCGATGTTTCCGGCCGTCTTGACACCCCAACCATGGGTGCATACGTGCCATTTCTCCGCAAGGCGCTAGAAACAAATCCTTATTTGTTTATTTATCTTAAATTTTATGCCGAATGTCTTATTTTAAGTTGCACCGATAAAGATGGAATAAAGGGTGTTTTAAGCGACTTTTTATGTGAAGATGTGGCAGAGGAATTTTTACCTACAATGCTTCTCACTAACGATGCTGATCAAACCGCCCAATGGCTTGGTATGGTAATCGGCAGAGATATGGAGTTCCGTCGCAGTCGCACAAAGGCTCAGATAGGGGATATTGTTTCTCCTGATAGCAGTCTTGCAAAGTACACTCCCGCCCAAAGACTTTACGTTTTAAAGTGCGAAAACAAAAGCGGACTCAGTCGCAAATTCAATATGCAAATTGCAAGCGAGTTTGATTTTGACCGAAATGCAAATCTTGGCACCGTAAAGGCATCTTTGATTGATAACAACAGCACCGTTTTAGCGGAGTATGAAATAAATACGCCCGACGACCTTATTGCACTTGAGCTTCTCCACACCGTTAAGGGTGAGTTGCCCATTAAAAAATGTCGTTGTTGCGGAGAGTTTTTTGTACCCTCCGGCAGAAGCGATAGCGAATATTGCAGCAGAATCAGTCTTGGGGAAAATAAGCGTTGTGCACAAATTGGTGCAATGCGTACCTTCAAGGGTAAATATGCTGAAAATCCCATTTATGCCGAGTACAACCGTGCCTATAAACGCAATCATTCAAGGCTTCGCAACGGTAAACTTTATGATGAGGAGTTCCGTGATTGGTCGGCGGCGGCAAGAAAGGCAAGGGATGAATTTATTGCTGAAAACAAAACTGTGGAGCAGTTCCGTCTTCGCCTTACCGAATTGGAAATTGACTAGTTATGAGCTTTTTGAACACCATTAACATCTCAAATTACAATATAAATATTAAAGAAGCTTTGCGATATATGGGGGCGACCGACTCCGACGAGAGGTTAAGTTCCCTTACAAAAAATATATCGGCAGAGCTTTTTAAAACTTGCCGTCCGTTAGCCTGCTACACCGAAGCCCCGGTTAAAATGGACGGCGATTTGTTAAATTTAGGCATCATTAAGGTTAAAAGCACCGCCCTCGCAAAAAATCTTGCAGGATGCAAAAGAGTGATAATTTTTGCCGCAACTCTGGGTGCCGATTTTGACAGGCTTTTAAATCTAAAGCAAATTACCTCACCCAGTGAAGCCCTTATTTTAGACGCCTTGGGTTCGTCGGCAATCGAGGGTGTTTGCGACGAGCTTGAAAAGGTTATAAAAGAAAAATTAAACTGTAAAATGAAGCCCAGATTTAGTCCCGGGTATGGCGATTTTAGTATTTCTTTTCAAAAAAACATTACCGAAGGATTAAACACAAAGAAAAACATTGGTCTTGTGGTTAGTGACTCTTTAATGCTTATGCCAACAAAGTCTGTTACCGCAGTTATTGGTTTGGAGTGATTTTTTATGACAGTTATCTCAAAAATTAAAAATGGTTTTACCCTACTTGATGGGGGAATGGGTACCGAGCTTCAAAAAATGGGGCTTGCCCCCGGTGAATTTCCCGAAACCTATAATATAAAAAATCCATCTGCCGTTGTAGATATACATAAAAGATATTTTGCTGCCGGCAGTGATATTGTTGCAACCAACACCTTTGGAGCAAACTCCCTTAAATTTGGGGATGATTTAGAAAAAATAGTTACTGCTGCTGTAGAAAATGCAAAAATGGCGGCGAAGGAGTATTCAGATATCAAGCCTAGATTTGTGGGTCTTGATATCGGCCCCCTTGGTAAAATGCTTAAACCCCTCGGGGATTTGGATTTTGAGGATGCAGTAGAAATCTTTGCAAAAACCGTAAGAGTGGGTGCGGCGGCAGGCGTGGATTTAATAATGATTGAAACCATGAACGATGCCTATGAAACCAAAGCGGCGGTTTTAGCAGCAAAGGAAAACTGCGATTTGCCAATTTTTGTTACCAACGTTTACGATGAATCGGGCAAGCTTATGACGGGTGCAAACCCCCTTGCAATGGTGTCAATGCTTGAGGGACTCAGGGTAGACGCAATTGGTCTTAATTGCTCTCTCGGCCCTGCTCAAATGAAAAATATTGTAGCGGACCTTTTAAAATATTCTTCACTCCCCGTAATTGTAAAGCCCAACGCAGGTCTTCCTGAGGTGAGGGACGGAAAAACAGTTTATAACGTGTCCCCCGAGGATTTTGCCAACCAAATGAAAGAAATCGCCAATATGGGTGGAGTGATTCTGGGTGGTTGTTGCGGCACCAATCCCGATTATATAAAAGCCCTTGATTCAGAACTTAAATCGGCCGAATATAAAGCTCCCACCTTTAAAAATCACACGGTGGTATCATCATACACCCACTCGGTTTTGTTTGATGACCGCCCCGTTTTGATAGGTGAAAGAATAAATCCTACCGGTAAAAAGCGTTTTAAACAAGCGCTTATAGAAAAGGATATGCCCTATATTTTAAATGAGGGCGTGCGTCAGGCCGATGCAGGTGTAGATATTTTAGACGTTAACGTAGGTCTGCCCGAGATAGATGAGGCGGAATTTTTAAAACGCACTGTTTATGAGCTTCAGGGGATTTTAAATCTACCCCTTCAAATTGATAGTGCTTTGCCGCTAGCTATGGAAAAAGCCCTTAGAATTTATAATGGTAAGGCTATGATAAATTCTGTAAATGGCAAAAAGGAGAGTATGGATGCGGTATTCCCCCTTGCTGCAAAGTATGGCGGAGTTATAGTTGCACTTACTTTGGATGAAAACGGTATTCCTGAAACTGCCGAGGGCAGGGTGGAGATTGCCGAAAAAATCATATCAGAGGCTGCAAAATACGGCATAGATAAAAAGGATATTATCGTTGACCCCTTGGCGTTAACCATCTCAGCCGATAACACCGCCGCACTCCAAACCCTTAAAGCTATAAAAATATTAAAGGATAAAAATATCAAAACCAGCCTTGGAGTTTCAAACGTTTCTTTCGGACTTCCCAATCGGGATTTTATAACCGGCACGTTTTTTGTAATGGCACTTGAAAATGGTCTTAAAGCCGCCATTATGAACCCTCATTCTTTTGAAATGCAAAAGGCATATAGAAGTTATTTGGCTCTTAGCGGTATGGACGAGGCCTGTGCAAAGTATATAGATTTTGCGGCTAACGTTACTGCAAATAACCTTGTGGAAAACGGGGCAAATAAAACTCAAAACGATTCTGCAAATAATCTTTTTACTGCTATTACCAAAGGGCTTAAAGGGGATGCGGGTATAAAAACCGCGGAGCTTTTAAAAGCCTTGGAGCCTATGGAAGTTATAAACAATCATATAATTCCCGCTTTGGACGAGGTGGGAAGAGGTTTTGAAAGTAAAACCGTTTACCTTCCACAGCTCTTAATGAGTGCCGAAGCCGCCACCGCCGCCTTTGATGAGGTTAAAAAGCTTATTAAAAAAGGGGAAGGAAATAAGGGCGAGAAAATAATTCTTGCCACCGTAAAGGGCGATATTCACGATATTGGCAAAAATATTGTTAAAGTACTTTTGGAAAATTACGGCTTTGAGGTTGTGGATTTAGGTCGTGACGTACCCCCTGAAAAGATTTTGGAATCGGTGAGGGAAACGGGAGCGGGACTTGTTGGATTATCCGCACTTATGACTACCACCGTACCCGCAATGGAAAAGACGGTTTCTCTTTTAAAGGAGCATTGCCCAAAGGTTAAAGTAATGGTGGGCGGTGCAGTTTTAACTGAGGACTACGCAAAAAGCATCGGAGCTTCATTTTATGGTAAAACAGCAATGGATTCGGTGCGTTACGCCGAGACGTTGTTTAAAAATTAGTAAATTAAAGATTTGATTTATAGATTTATTTGAATAAACAAATCACCCGCTGTGATAAAAACCTCACAGCGGGTGATTCAATTTAGTTTGATTTTAAATATTAAATTTTTTTAAAACGGGGGAAACCGATTTAAATACTATTACCGACAATATGGAATTTAGTCCTGATTTAATAAGGTTAAAGGGTATTATTGCGGGAAGCAGCATATTTTCTACTACCTCTCTTGGCGTATTTAAAAACTCCACCGTAAG
Organism: Acutalibacteraceae bacterium; assembly: GCA_045534095.1. Lineage (GTDB taxonomy): Bacteria > Bacillota > Clostridia > Oscillospirales > Acutalibacteraceae > UMGS1279. The sequence continues at coordinate 5,765 of JAZSJA010000112.1, forward strand.
CCAAAGATTCATAGGTATCATTATGGCGGTCATAGCGGCCGTCGCAAGCACCATTGAAATAAAAAGTCTTAAAAAGGTTGGCTTTTTTTGGCATATTATTGCAAAAATTACTACCATTGCACCGGTGGAAACAAGGTGCATTACAAATCCTACCCATTGGTCGCCTCCAAGCAAAAAGGCTTGAATAAGGCAAACTGCCGTTAAAACCAAAAGTCCTGCAGGTAGGCCAAGGGTGAGGGTAGCCAAAATGATGGGTATATCCGCCATATCGTACACTAAAAAGGGTGCGGCGGGGATAAGGGGTATTCTTATAAAAAGAATTGCCAGCACCGAAATGGCAGCATACATAGCCATAAGGGAAAGTTTGAGTGAGTTTTTCATAGTTTTCCTCCATAAATTGCGGGGAAAAAGAGAACCCCTTTTCTAAAAACAGAAAAGGGGCATTAAGTGTTTTATAATATTATTAACACATCTTCTCTCATCCGGACTTTGCAGAAAAATCAATCTGCTTACCGTCGGTTTTGGAATTTCACCAAATCGGCCGCAAGGCTTTGCGGTTCACGGACTTAAAGGCTTCTGCCTTATCACCGTCGGTGGGGAATTTCACCCCGCCCCGAAGAATTCTTTTTTTAATATTATATGCTTATGTTTTGGATTTGTCAATACCGTTAGTTGTTATTTTTTTCTTTGTATTTGGCGGCCAAGAAAAATGCGGTTGTCCAAATCACGCCAACAAGGGTAATGATGATTACGGTAGTAAAGTTAACTTTTGTAATGCCGGTGATATCAAAGTCGCCTGAATCGGCATTTTGAAGCTTTGGAGCAATTAGAACTATATCGGCAATAAATGCGGCGGCAGAACCTAAAATACCAAGATTTTTAAGAACTCTGCTTGGTTTTGTGCCATCACTCTTTTTAATTGTGGCAAGTCTTTCGCTTTTTAAATTTACACTGCTTGCAAGATAGATGGCACCAACTACTGTGATAATAAGCTCGGGCAACATATAGGTGGCATTGTAGGCAATGGAGTAAATTAAAGCCTCGGAATCGGGGATTGAAAGCCCCGCCCATACGGTGCAACCGGCAATAACGTGAAAAATATATCTGAGTGTGCAAACAAATGCGGCACCTACACCGATGGATACAACCTGATTTTTAAAGAGATTTTTAAAAATTCCACCCAAACCTAAAACTGTAAAAGCCAGAAGGTAATCTAAAACAACTATTGCTACTGCCGCACCTGCTGAGGTAGCGTATGAAAGGGTGCTTACACCCATTAAAAGTTGCAGCAAGCCGTTGGCAAATCCCATACCAAGTCCAAATAACATACCATGACGGTAGGCTATAAAAATGGTTGGAAGCATACTGCAAAGGGTGATGCTGCCACCGTATGGCAGATCAACAAGCTTAAAGTAGCTAAGTATAAGGGTTAGTGCAAGCATAACAGCACTTTCGGTAAGTTTTTTTGTGAAGTTTTTGGTTGAAGAACTCATTTTTTTCTTCCTTTCGTTTGTGTTGATTTTGACAAACAAAAAACCGCCACATCAATAGATGGGGCGGAACCATTTTCTGTTAACATCAAGCCGAAACTAAAGCTATAAGATGCTTTAGTTCAAGCGCTTTTGGCTTGGAAAACATCCCTACGTCGGAATTACCCGAATCAGGTTCCAGAGTTGGGCGGATTTGCCCTCTCAGCCATAAACGACAGAAATTCCGCGGAAAAATCGCCGTCTACAGCACCCCTTGTTTTGTTGTCAAGAAGCATTATAATACAATATTCGATTTTTGTCAAGAATCAATTTAAATAATTTAGCGGATCTACCGCTTCGCCATTATTGAAAAATTCTAAATGGAGGTGGGGTGCGTCAAGGCACTCGTTATTTACGGTGCCAAGCTTGCCGAGTGTGGCTCCAGCCAAAACCACCTCGTTTTCCTTAACGGAAATCTCTTTTTGAAGACCTGCGTAAAGGACGGTTATTCCATTGCCGTGGTCAATTTTAACGGTATATCCTAAATCGGGATCCTTTTTAACCTCTAAAATTTTACCATCCCCTGCCGATTTAACTTCGCTTCCCGCAACGGCCTTTATATCCACACCTTTATGGAGTCGCATATCATTAAAGGTTACCGAATATTGTACCTCTGAGGCGCTGAATTTTTTTATAACCTCGCCTTGAATGGGGAATACAAAATAACTAGCCAGGGGTTCAACTTCGGGCTTTTCTAAGGTTGAGCTTGATTGTTCCTCTTTGGAGGATTGTTCCTTTTCATAAGAGTTTTCCTTAGATTCCTCTTGCTCCCGGCTGTTTATTTCATCTCGTTCGTCCTCTATTCCGCTCTGCTCCTTATTGGCCTTCGCTTCCTTTTCGAAATCAAAAGGCTCTTCTTTTGAATTTTGCTCTGCGGTATCGCTGCTTAAAATATTGTCGGATGGAGCCGAAGCCTTATCTATAGCCGTCCAAGCCGAAACGCCTATTGCGATCATACAAACGCCAAGCACAAAATAAAATCCTTTACCGTTTAAAAATCTGTTTAGTCTGTTATTACTCATTTTTTTACCAATCGGCAAAAGCCGTCCTTTCAAAAAATCTTTTATAATATTTTTAACGCTATAAGGGGATTTTATACAAGATATAAACGTTTTTTGAAAATAAGATTTTTTGAATTTTCGAGGTTTTTGGGGTTGTATTATTACTGCAAAAAGTGTATAATACCAAAAGGTGATTAAGATGTTTTTTGAAAATTCGCAAAATTATGAGTATTATGATTTGATTGTTGTCGGCAATAATCTTGCCGCCGTTGTTACGGCAGGAATTGTGGCAAAAAGTGGCAAAACAGTTGCTCTTGTTTGCGAAAGCGAACTTCTTTTAAGAGAATATAGTGAGGGGTTACTGGGCTTTGTGAAAGAAAACTCCAACCTTTTTTCCCTTGTTAAGTCAATGGGGGCAGATCCTATTTTGGTAGGTGGAGAATATCAAATCCCCGCAGGAATGGCATCCAAAATCGCCCTTTCCTACTTAAAAGAAAACAATGTTAATACATATTTAAAAGCCGCTCCCATAGGCCTTCTTAAAGAGTCGGAAAAGGTTTGCGGAATAGCGGTTGCTACTAAATTTGGTGCCTACGTAATTAAGGCGGGCTTTGTTGCGGATTTTGACGGAAGGATTTTTTATAACGGCAAAAAAGCAGGGGATGAGTACCTTTATGCCATTCAAATGAGTGGCGTTGATTTAAGCAACGCTAAAACCCCGTATAATATTGATGTCAGTTCAGACTCTCTTTGGGATGTTACTGTTCATAGTGATTGCCGAAGTGAAGACACCTGCCTTTTAACCTTTAAAACCAATGAAAGGCACACCCACAAGGCGGTAGAAAACGCAGTAGAATTTATAGATTTTCTTATAAAAAATAATTCAGATTTTGCAAATAGCGGTCTTATTAAATTTGCACTTTCGCCAATCTCATTAGAGGTTGGTTATAACACGCCCAAAAAGAATCTTCTTGAATTTAAGGCGGGAAATATTTTAAACGAGGACGATTACTTAAATGCACTTACCTTTGCTACCGATTTAATAAACGGATTTTTGGCAAAATCAACCTTTACAGAACCCACCACCTTAGAAACTACCTATGGCGATTTTGATTTAGCACCCCTTTTAACAGGGGAGGAATTGGACGAATTTTTAGGTGCTAAGCTTTTAAAAATAAATATGCCTGTTGAAAACGCACCCGTACAAAAAACAGGTCTTTTTATTGCAGGGCTCGGTGCCGGCGGTACGTCGGCAATGAAAGCTGCCTTGGATATGGGGTGTGAGGTAACGGGCGCCGAGGCTCTGTCCGTGCCGGGAGGCACAAGAGGTCAGGGTATGGTTTCGGCATTTTGGCATGGTTACCAAAATGGATTTGCGACCGAAAATGTTGCAAGCGTAAAGAGCTTTTCAAAGGCAAGTCTTGGCAAATCGGTACCTCCATACACGGCAGAAATGATTTATGATATTCGTTTTATGAAATCTGCCACCGTCTTTTATGAAAGTATTGTTTTTGATGCCATAAAGGAAAATGGCAACACGGTTGGTGCACTTTTAGCCACTCCCGATGGAATTGTGAAAATCCTTGCTAAAAAATCCATTGACGCCACAGGCGACGCCGATTTAGCCGCCCTTGCAGGGGTAGAATACCATAAAAACGGCGACCTTAGAGATAAGGTTACTCAAGGTTACTCCATTTGGGGTGAAGAAAAAATCGGCACCATGTTTAAGGATAGCCTTTATAAAAGTGACGAGGATAGTGTTTCAACCGAAAAATATAGCGAATTTTTACGCGGAATATATACTGCACACCTAAAACAGTCTGATTTAGGCTTTTCGGCCCTGCTTACAGTTCGTGAATCCCGTAGAATAAAGGGAAAATACACCCTTAATATGAAAGACATTTTGCAGGGTAAAACCTTTGACGATACCATAACAGTTTCACTTTGCAAGTACGATGCTCACGGAATGGGTAGTTCTCCCGCCTATTATACAAATATTTTTAATGCTCTAAAAAGCAAACCCCTACCGGACGAGGTTTTAACAAGAATTCCCCTTAGGGCACTTTTACCCGAAAAAGACAGCGGTCTTATGGTGGTTTCCAAAGCTATTTCCGCCACTCGTGATGCGGGCTGCCTTATAAGAATGAATCCCGATATTCAAAACACGGGCTACAGCGGGGGAACTATTGCGGCAAACGCGGTGTTAAATAATCTGAGTTTTGATGCCGCCTATACAGATGAAATTAAAAATCTACTCACCGAAAAAAGCTTGCTCCCCGATTATTACAACCAAAAAACAGAACTTAACGCCTGTGAACTAATAGAAAAAATTAAGTCGGGTGATTTGTGGGCTATAGCGGTTGCTACCACCTGCAATGAGTATCTTTCGGATTTTGAGAAAGCCTATAAAGGCGAAAAAGGACTTGCTTTGGTTCTTTCCGCCCTTGGCAGCGAAATCTCATTTGATGATATGTTAAAGGAGTTTGAAGACTTTATAAATACCTATTCAAACGAAAATAACAATGCGGAAAAAATCAAAAATCACGCAGTATTACTTTCCCGAATTGCCGCCAAAAATGAGGATAAGAAGTCGGCTTTCATTCCCCTGTTGAAAAAGGCTATAGAGGTTATAGATGCAGGTGGGGGATATGGAAATCCCGAAAAAGGAATTTACCAAAACAGTAAGGTAAGCAACCGAATTGTTCCTAATTTCAGGGCAATTATGGGTATTGTTATAGCCGCCGAAACAGTGGCAGATAAAGCTCTATCGGCTCCTTTAATGGATCTAAGCAAAAAGAAAAATATAAGTCTGTCAGATGGTGAGGAAATACATTCGGTTCAGCTTTATTTAAGAATTATGGCTGCCGCCGCAAGGTGCGGTGATGAGCAAGCCAAGTCGGAAATAGAGAAATATCTCTTTAACGGTCGCCTTTTCTTCAGAGAGTTTGTTAAAGAGGAAATAGAGACATTGAATACTGCCAAAACTGAGTTTTTACCTGTAGAACAAAGCGAATTTTGGATTTAATAACTCCACGCCAAATAATCACCCTCAAACACAAAGGCTATCGAAATGGGTGATTGGTGATTATTTGGAATAAAAAATACTAAAACAAATTCGTTCCACAACCCTAATGGGCGCGGAACGAATTTTAACTATACATAATAAATTATGTCGCATTTGGATGAAACACCACGTGTTTCTTATTTTACTGTGGTTACGGTAGCATCCTTTTGGATAACGTCATGAGCGCCACCCTCAACAATACTTGTTGCGGAAACAAGTGTGATTTTAGCCTTTTCTTGGAGCTCTTCAATGGTGAGTGCACCGCAGTTACACATGGTAGAACGAACCTTGCTAAGTGTAATTGCTACGTTGTCTTTAAGCATACCGGCATAAGGAACGTAGGAATCAACACCCTCCTCAAAGGAAAGCTTTTTATCGCCGCCAAGGTCGTATCTCTGCCAGTTTCTTGCACGGTTAGAGCCTTCGCCCCAGTACTCTTTATAATAGGTACCGCCGATGCTAACTTTGTTTGTTGGGCTTTCATCAAAGCGAGCGAAATAACGTCCAAGCATTACAAAATCCGCACCCATAGCAAGGGCTAAGGTTAAGTGATGGTCATAAACGATACCACCGTCAGAACCAACGGGAACGTAAATGCCGGTTTCTTTAAAATATTCGTCTCTGGCTTTGCAAACCTCAATAAGAGCGGTTGCCTGGCCACGGCCGATACCCTTTGTTTCACGGGTGATACAAATAGAGCCGCCGCCGATACCAACCTTAACGAAATCTGCACCGCAATCAGCAAGGAAGCGGAAGCCTTCGGCATCTACTACGTTACCTGCACCAATTTTAACACTGTCACCGTAATGCTCACGAACCCAAGCGATGGTAAGCTTTTGCCATTCGCTAAAGCCTTCGGAGGAGTCGATGCAAAGTACGTCGGCACCTGCCTCTATAAGGGCGGGAATACGCTCGGCATAGTCACGAGTGTTGATGCCGGCACCTACAACGTAACGTTTGCTTGCATCTAAAAGCTCTAATTTATTATCTTTGTGATTTTCATAATCCTTACGGAATACAAAATGGCAAAGTCTGCCTTCTTTATCTACAATAGGAAGAGAGTTTAACTTGTTGTCCCAGATGATGTTATTTGCTTCCTTTAATGATGTACCGTCGGGAGCGGTGATGAGTTTGTCGAGAGGAGTCATAAAGTCGGATACCTTTGTTTCGGGCTCCATACGGCTTACTCTATAATCGCGGCCTGTAACAAGACCAAGCAATTTGCCGTTGGCGGTACCATCGTCGGTAATTGCTACGGTAGAATAACCGTTTTCCTCTTTAAGCTTCAAAACGTCGGCAAGTGTTGCGTCGGGACGAAGATTTGAACCGCTTACAACAAAACCGGCTTTAAAGTTTTTAACTCTTCTAACCATTGCGGCTTCATCCTCAATAGACTGTGAGCCGTAAATGAAAGAAACGCCACCCTCTCTTGCCAAGGCTACTGCCAATCTGTCACCCGAAACAGACTGCATTATTGCAGAGGTCATGGGAATGTTCATACTAAGGGGACATTCCTCTTTGCCTTTTTTGTATCTTACAAGGGGTGTTTTAAGGCTAACGTTAGCGGGTATGCACTCCGCAGATGAATAGCCGGGCACCAAAAGATACTCGTTAAAAGTACGGGATGGTTCAGAATAATAAAATGCCATATTTTCTCTCTCCTATTCTTTTGTGTTATAAAATTCCTATTATATTTAATTTATTATAATATTTTGTTTGCCAATTGTCAACAAAAAACTGCGTATTAAAAAGTATTAAAATTGAAATTTGTTGATTTTGTTGGTTTTTATATTATATGGTTAATTGCATTTAACAATATTTGCATCAATATCTAGTAAAAAATTATAAATTCTCCTTGACATACACACTAAATAGGTATAAAATAGTATGTGGTATATTGGGTCGATGGTGTTTGTTTAACCAGACGACTTAAAGTGTGATTTTTTGTGCTTTGGCGGGCATAAAGCCACACAAATATATCGGCCGTACGGCCAGAAGGCGGCAGGTGAAAACCCTGCCTACAACGCGAAACTTAATAGTACGTATTAGGTATTCGCTTTATAATATAAGGAGGTGCAGTTAATGCCCACAAGTCCATTGTTTTACATAATTGCGGCTGTTGTTGCTGTAATTATAGGAATTGTATGTTTTTTCGCCGGTTCGGCTTTCCGTCGCAAGGCAGATAAAACAACAGTTGGAACTGCGGAAGATGAGGCTCGCAAGATTTTAAGCGATGCTCTTAAAAACGCAGAAGCTAAAAAGAAGGAAATTTTAATCGAAGCCAAAGATGAAATTCACAAACAACGCTCCGAGGCAGATAAAGACATTCGTGAGCGCAGAAGTGAAGTTCAACGCTTAGAACACAGGCTTCAACAAAAGGAAGAAAACCTCGACCGCAAGATTGATAATCTTGAAGTTAAGGAAGAAAAAATTGCAAAACGTGCTAAAGAGGTTGAAGACAAGCTTGTTGAAATTGAGCATTTGAAAAAAAGCCAATTCGAGATGTTGGAGAAAATCTCCGGTCTTACTGCCGAACAGGCAAAAGAACAGCTCCTTTCTACTTTAGATGGGGAGCTTAACCACGACAAAGCCGTTAAAATTTTGGAATTTGAACAACAGTTTAAAGAAGAAACCGATCGAAAAGCCAGAGAACTTATTTCTCAAGCTATTCAGCGTTGTGCTGCTGATCACTCCTCTGAGGCAACCATCTCGGTTGTTGAACTCCCAAGTGATGAAATGAAGGGTCGCATAATCGGTAGAGAGGGTAGAAATATTCGTGCCCTTGAAACTGCCACAGGCGTTGACCTTATCATTGATGATACCCCCGAAGCTATTACTCTTTCAAGTTTTGATCCCGTACGTCGAGAGATTGCCCGTCTTTCACTTGAAAAGTTGATTTTGGACGGACGCATTCATCCCGCTCGCATTGAAGAAACCGTTGCCAAGGCTAAAGCCGAGGTTGAACACACCATTAAGCAAGAGGGCGAACGTGCTATGCTTGATGCAGGTCTTCATAGCTTGCATCCCGACCTCATCCGCTTGCTCGGTAGACTTCACTACCGCACCAGCTATGGTCAAAACGTACTCAACCACTCTATGGAGGTTTGCCATTTAGCAGGTCTTATGGCTGCCGAACTCGGCGAGGACGTTACTCTTGCCCGCCGTGCAGGTTTACTACACGATATTGGTAAGGCTATTGACCACGAGCAGGAAGGCTCTCACATTCAACTTGGTGTTGAAGCCGCCAAAAAATGTAAGGAAAGCGAAGCAGTTATTCACGCTATTCACGCCCACCACGGTGACGTAGAGGCTAAAACTGTTATCGCCTGCCTCGTTCAGGCTGCCGATGCTATTTCTGCAGCTCGTCCCGGTGCTCGCCGCGAAAATATCGAAAACTACATCAAACGCCTTGAAAAGCTTGAGGAAATCGCCAATTCCTTTAACGGTGTTGAGTCATCGTTTGCTATTCAGGCAGGTCGTGAGGTTCGTGTTATTGTTAAGCCCGAGCAGGTTACCGATGATCAGATGGTTATTATTGCTCGCGATATTGCAAAACGTTACGAAGATGAGCTTGAATATCCCGGTCAAATCAAGGTTAACATTATTCGCGAAAACCGCGCCGTTGACTACGCTAAATAGAAACACGTGGCGTTTCACGGTCTAAGACCGTTTTTTCCGAACAAGTATCGATCAAACTCCTCAGTCGCGTTCCGCGGCCGGGGAGTTTTTATCGTGACAAGTTTAAAATGTGTAATAAAAATTCGTTCTGCAGTGGGGGAAAGCGGAACGAATTTGTTTTTTTACACGTGGCGTTTCACGGTCTAAGACCGCTTTATTCCGAACAAGTGTTGATTAAGCTCCTCAGTCGCGTTCCGCGGCCGGGGAGTTTTTATCATGACAAGTTTAAAATGTGTAATAAAAATTCGTTCTGCGGCGGGGGAAAGCGGAACGAATTTTTTATGCCTCTTTTATTTGACTTTGTGGGCTTTTTGAGGTATAATATATTGTGTATAGAACTGCGTTAAGGAGATATAATAATGCAAAATATAGTAAATACAGTAGCAAGTGAATTAAATCTTAGAAAGGATTACGTAGAGAACATAATAACCCTTTTGGACGATGGTAATACAGTGCCTTTTATTGCCCGCTATCGTAAGGAAATGCATGGCTCTATGGACGACCAGATGATAAGAACTCTCGCCGACAGGGTTCAGTATTTAAGAAATTTAGAGCAAAGGAAAACCGAGGTTCTCTCCTCTATTGAGGAGCAGGGCAAACTAACCGACGAGCTTAAAGGTCAGATTGAAGCCGCCGTTACCTTGGCAGAGGTGGAGGACTTATACCGCCCCTATAAACAAAAGCGTCGCACCCGTGCAACCATAGCAAAGGAAAAAGGCTTAGAGCCTTTGGCAGAGCTTATTTTAGCAGGTGGCGAGGGCAAAACTCTAGCGGAAATTGCCGCCAATTTCATTGACCCTGAAAAGGAAGTGAATTCGGTAGAGGATGCCCTTGCAGGAGCAAACGACATTATTGCCGAGCAGCTTTCAGATAACGCAGAAATCCGCCGCCTTTTAAAGGAACTTATAAATAAAAGAGGCTTTGTTTCATCTAAGGCCGCCACCGAGGAGGATAGCGTTTACCGTCAGTATTACGAATTTTCTGAGCCGGTTCACAAAATCCAAAGCCATAGAGTTTTGGCGATAAATCGTGGCGAAAAGGAAAAATTCTTAAAGGTTGCGGTGGAGGTAGATGAGGGCGAAGCCCTTAGAATACTTCTTAACCGTCTGCCCGAGGGTGAACCTGAATATAACACATTTTTAAATGCAACGGCCGAGGATGCCTACAGTCGACTTATTTATCCATCGGTGGAGCGTGAAATCAGATCAAATCTTACCGAAATGGCAAGTGAGCAGGCCATAAAAATGTTTGGTTCCAACCTAAAGCCCCTTTTAATGCAACCCCCAGTTAAGGATAGGGTGACTTTGGGCTTTGACCCTGCATATCGTACCGGTTGCAAAATTGCCGTTGTTGATGGCACAGGCAAGGTGCTTGATACCACCGTTGTTTACCCCACTCCACCTCACAATAAAAAGGAAGAGGCGGCTGCAAAGCTTTCGGCACTTATTAAAAAACACGGAATCACCGCCATTGCAGTTGGTAACGGTACTGCATCAAAGGAATCTGAAATATTTGTATCTGAGCTTATTAAGGAGCATCCCGGTGTTCAGTATATGATGGTGAATGAGGCAGGTGCTTCGGTTTATTCTGCATCAAAACTGGGTGCAGAGGAGTTCCCCGATTTTGACGTTTCTCTCCGTAGTGCAGTTTCCATCGCCCGCCGACTTCAGGATCCTTTGGCAGAGCTTGTTAAAATTGATCCTAAATCAATCGGTGTTGGTCAGTATCAACACGATATGCCCGAGGCAAGGCTTAATGAAACCTTAACAGGCGTGGTTGAGGACTGCGTTAACGCAGTAGGTGTTGATCTTAACACCGCATCTCCAAGCCTTTTAACCAGAGTTTCGGGTCTTAATGCTACCATTGCTAAGAATATTGTGGCATATAGGGAAGAAAACGGCGAGTTTAAGGACAGAAAGACCATTTTAAAGGTTGCAAAGCTAGGCCCCAAGGCCTTTACCCAGTGTGCGGGCTTTTTGCGTGTTATTGGCGGTAAAAATATTTTAGATAACACAGGTGTTCACCCTGAAAGTTATGAAGCCGCTGAAATTATGCTTAAAAATTTAGGATTTGCTCCAAAGGACGTAGCAGACGGTAATTTGGGTGATTTAGAGTCAAAGCTTGAAGCCTTTGGTATTGATAAAATGGCAGAACTATGCTCGGTTGGTGTTCCCACCGTTAAGGATATTGCAAAGGAACTCCAAAAACCGGGTCGTGACCCACGTGACGAGCTTGTTAAACCTATGCTTCGCAGTGACGTAATGGATATGAATGACCTTAAAGAGGGTATGATTTTAGATGGCACAGTTCGTAACGTTATAGATTTTGGTGTCTTTGTTGATATTGGCGTACATCAAGACGGACTTGTGCATATTTCTGAAATTTGCAATCGCTTTATCAAGCATCCAAGCGAGGTGCTTACGGTTGGCGACCTTGTAAAGGTTATGGTTATTGGTGTAGATGTGGCTAAAAAACGCATTTCTCTTAGTATTAAGCAGGTGAAGGAATAATGCCAAAACTTATTTTAACCGATTTTGATGGCACCCTTTTCCCAAAAGAAAAGCAGGAGCTGTCGGCAGAGTTTGTGCAAAAAATAATAAGTCTTACAGATAAAGGGGTATATTTTGCGGTAAATAGCGGCAGACCATACGCAACCCTTAAAAAGCTCCTTGCCCCACTATTAAACCGCACCATTTTTATTTGTAATGATGGCTCGCAAATAATGTACAAAAACTGTCTTTTATATAAAAATTCCATCTGTGCCATAAAGGTAAACGAAATTTGTCACAAGGCAAATATTAACACCCTAAAGCCCTTTGCCGCTTTAAGGGAACGCAATATGCCAATTACAGAGGATATTATGGCTAAAAAACGTCTTTTTGGCGAGGATATTTACAAGCTTATTTTTGTAAAAAACAACCCCCTTACCCATGAGGTTAAGGAGGTTAAGGCTCTGGCAACGGAAAAGGGATTTAGAATTTGCTACGAGGATGCTGAGTATCTTGAATTTTGTGCAAAATCTTCCGATAAGGGAGTGGCAACTGAATTTTTAAAGGAAAAATTCGGCATAAAAGGGGATATTGTGGCTTTTGGAGATACTGAGGGCGACTATGCAATGTTTGAAAAGGCAAACGAGGTTTATATCCCATCCACCGCAAAAATCACCTATCCCGGCGGAAAAACAGTATCCGACGTCCAAAATTTTATAATAGGCGAGTTTTAAAGATTATGCTGCTTGGCGTGTTTCCCGTTATGCGTTTAAAAACGGTGCTGAAGTAGTTTTGATCCTCAAATCCAAGTAACAAAGCGGTTTGTTTTACAGACAAGCCGCTTTCTAAATATTCAATGGCTTTTTGCATCTTTATGCGATTAAAATATTCCATAACTCCAACGCCTGCATATTTAGAAAAGGTTTTTTGTAGATTTATGGTGCTCATATTGCAAAGGCTTGCAATCTCAGCAATGGAGAGTCGCTTATCAAGGTTTTCGTTTATGGTTTTGGTAATAAACGAATAGTTTTCGGCACTTTGGGAATAGCTCCGTCCGTTCTCCTCGTTGTTGTTTGCAAGTTTAATGAGAAAAAGTTCAAGATTTTTAACGTAAATCAAATGTGAAAGCCCGCTTTTTTTAGGTTCTTTGATGCTGAATTTGTGGCGGATAACATAGTGCTTTTGGGCGAGTTCAAGCAGATTTTTCGTTTCGGAGATATCACTAATTTCAAAAACCTTGTTTTGAAGAGTGGGGATATTTTCCCCCGAAAAAGAAAAAACTGCAATTGAGGAATTTTCGCTACTCATAGCGGTTATATTGTGAAACTGCATTGGTGGGTGCAAAATAGCCTGACCTTTTTTTAAGGTAAAAATTTTATTATCGGCAGCTACGCTTATTTTGCCTTCGGTTACGCATACTAATTCGTAAAAATCGTGAATTTCTCCCTTGAATTTAAAATCACTGCCAAAGCTTTGAGAAAAAGCGGTGTAAATACCTGTAATTATTGGGTTTTCTGTTATTGGTAAAACTCTGTGCATATTTACCCCTCCGCATTTATGTATACAAAATCAAAGATTAAGTATTCGTATTTATATATACATTTTCAAAAAAATTCATTAAAATAAGGATGATAAGTGAATTATACTACCAAAAAATTTATTTGTCAACAAAATAGGTCTTTGAAATTATTGCTAGGGAGAGATTTTTAATGGAAAAGAAAATTTGTAAGGCTATAGTTATTGGTGCAGGCAGCAGAGGTCAAATTTATACCGATATTATGGCAAAACACCCCGATCTTTTCAAGGTTGTTGGTGTGGCAGAGCCCCTTGACGATCGCAGAGAATACATAAAAGAAAAACACGGTGTTGCCGATGAGCACGTTTTTGATACCTGGGAAAAGATTTTAGATATCCCAAAATTTGCCGACGTTGCAATAATCGCCACAATGGATAGAATGCACACCGAACCCGCCATAAAGGCTTTAGAGCTTGGCTATGATTTGCTTTTGGAAAAGCCTGTTGCTCCCACCCCCGAGGAGTGTGCCCTTATTGCGGCAAAGGCTAAGGAGTGTGGCAGAAAAATTCTTGTTTGTCACGTGCTTCGTTATACTCCTTTCTTCAGAACCCTTAAAAAATTGATTAACGATGGTGTTGTAGGTGAGGTTGTTAACATTGAGCATATTGAAGGTGTTGGCAATATCCATCAAAGCCATAGTTTTGTGCGTGGTAACTGGGGTAATGAGGATAGAAGCTCTTTTATGCTTCTTCAAAAATGTTGCCATGACATAGATATTCTTCAGTGGCTTTTAGATAAAGAATGTAAGAAAATCCAGTCCTTTGGCTCTACTATGCATTTTAGAAGAGAAAATGCCCCTGAGGGCTCACCCGAATTTTGCGTTGAGGGTTGTCCCGTAGGCGAAACCTGTCTTTATAATGCTATGAAGCTTTATTATGAGGCAAAGGGAAATCATTGGTTCCGTTGTGCCGCAACCTTAAAACCAACCGGTAAGGATACAGACGAAGCAGTTTTAGAGGCACTTAAAACAACTCAGTACGGCAAATGCGTTTACAAGTGCGACAACAACGTTGTTGACCATCAAACCGTTAATATGCAATTTGAGGGCGGAGCCCTTATCTCCATGACAATGAGCGCCTTTGCAGGAGGAAGAAGACTTCGTATAATGGGTACAAAGGGCAATTTGGTGGCAAATATGAGCCTACCCGCTAACAAGGCCTTTGAGCTTTACACATTTGGCGCAGGTCTTGGAGCAGATAAAAAAGAAATCTTGGATATTGATTACTCTAATATTGGTGACAGTATTACAGGTGGTCACGGCGGTGGCGATGATGGAATTATAGCTGATCTTTACAGATACATTATGGAGGACTATAGTTCGGAAGATTTAAGTGAAATTGGTATTTCTGCAAAGAATCATATGATTGTTTTTGCCGCCGAAGAAGCTCGCCACAGAGACATCGTAGTTGATGTTGAAAAATTCACAAACCGATATATGAAATAAAATACAAAAATGCGGAAGAGGCTAACCCTCTTCCGCATTTTTAACTTTGATATTAAATTTAATTATAAAACAAGGCTTGGAGCGGAGTAAATTCTTGTGGCAAGCTCTTGATCTAAAAGGTAAAGGCTTTTGGGGTCGTCGCCAAAAAGTTTATATTTATTAACCATTTTGTCGGCATTTTCTTCCTCTTCCATTTGCTCCTTAACAAACCAATCCAAAAACTGCATGGTTCTGAAATCTTTAACATTGTAGGCGGCGTCGTAAATATTGTGGATAAGGCTTGTTACATATCGTTCGTGCTCAGCACCTGCCAAAAGGGGGTCAATATGACCACTAAAGATTTTGTCAGGCTTGTCAATGGCTTTAAGCACTACGGGAATGCCGTTAATCTGCAAATATTTAAGGAAAAGCATTGCGTGGTCACGCTCCTCTTGAGCTTGAATGGTGTACCAGTTTGCAAAGCCGTCTAAATCGTTTGCGGTGTAATAATTTGCAATATCTAAATAAAGATAAGCACTATAAAACTCCTTGTTAATCTGGTCGTTTAAAAGGTCTATTACCTTGTTGTCTAACATAATTTATCCTCCTGAAATATTTTTTATTTTGTGCAGAGTAGAGGGAGAGTTTTAATCCCTGCTGCTTATTTTAAGTATACACAAAAATCAAAGCTATGTCAAACCCAAATTATGTATAAAGCACTGCTTTTAAGAATAAATCTCCAAAAAAATGCGTGTTTTTGTTGAATCTTTATAATAGTGTATAAGTGTTGATGTTTACAATATAATATGATATAATTAACTCGCCAAAAAAAGAATATTACACTCTACCATAGGTTTACTTCTCTTCACTAAACCAACAGTGGGTGTGTTTAATTAAAAAAATCTGTTACACTAGGTGTGAAAGGAGAAAACTTATGAATCAAATAAAAATCGGAAGATTTATTGCCGAGTGTAGAAAAAAGTTGAACCTAACACAAGTGCAGTTGGCAGAAAAATTGGGCATCACCGATAAAGCAATATCAAAGTGGGAGAGAGGCGTGGCAATGCCCGACACCTCCATAATGCTTGAACTTTGTGATATTCTTTGCATAAGTGTAAATGAATTGTTAAGTGGGGAGAAAATAAATATGGAAAATAATAATCAAAAAAATGAACAACTTCTTTTAGATATGGCAAAAGAATTAGAGAAGAAAAATAAAATAATTTGGACTTCCATGTGGACGCTTATGATTGTAAGTATGACAGCCCTCATAGGGGGGTTATTTATCGTCAGATTTTTAATACCTGAGGGTATATGGCAGATTGTTGGAGTTATTGGACTTGTTCTGGCATTTTTGCCGGCCTGCTTCTATGCGTTGAAGCTTGAGGTTAGCGTGGGGGTTTATAAATGCAAAGAATGTGGTTATGAGATTGTACCTACCTACAAGCAGGCACTTAACGCCATGCATAAAGGAACAACTCGTTATTTAAAATGTCCTAAATGCAACAAACGAACCTGGTGCAAGAAGGTGCTAAAAAATAAGGACTAATAAAAAGGATGAAGTGAGAAAAACCTCATTTCATCCTTTTTTTAAATAGTTTTTATTTTTGTGGCAAAGAATTGCTCCGAAGTAAAAAGAGAAAGTGATGGTGAAAAATCTAATCGCAATAAAAATTTTTGCGGTATTTGGCGGGGGTGGTGTTTTTTTGTTTTTTAAAGGTTTTTATAAAATAACTTAAATCGTTAAAACCGCAGTCTAAAGCTATTTCAGTAATGGGGGAGGGGGTGTGAACAAGAATTTCGGCCGCACGCTCAATTCGGTAACAGTTTAAAAATTCGGTAACCCCTTTGCCCGATGCTTTTTTAAAATATTCGCTAAAATATTTTCGACTCATACCCGCCTCGTTTGCCAGTTTTTCAAGGGTGATGGGCTCAGAATAATTTTTTTCTATAAAGGCGACTGCACGCTCAAAGGGCAAAAGCCGCTCGGCAAATTTTAGAGATTTTTCGCTTGCCTTAACCGAAAGATTATTTAAAATAACCTGATAAAATATGTCGGATATTGCAGAAAAAGCACCTAGCTCAAAACCCTTGTTTTTGGCGGTTATAGCCTGCCTTAAATTGGTTACCGACCTTTTTATTTTAGGATTTTTTTCTGCAATAAAGGTTGGGATAATTTTCTCCCCCGATAAAATTGCTCTACCCTCATCATAACGGGCAAGATGCTGTTTTATGCCTATGTCAAGGCTAAAAAGCAGACACTCGTAATGTGCCGCCTTGGGGACGGCGCTGTGAATAACGCCGGGATTTATAAAAACTATATCTCCACCACGCAAATATAGCTTGTCTGCGTTCAGGGTAAGCTCCAACCAACCGCTGTTTACAAAAATTATTTCGTATTCCTTGTGCCAGTGATGCATCATTTCGTATCTGGGGTGATTTATATCTACGTTGTAGTAGTCAATGGGCAAATGCTCGGTGCCGTGGGGCTGGGTTTCTCGGTACGAATAATATTTCACGTTTTTGCTCTCCAATACCAAAAGTTTTGTTTTATTATGTAAAATCAACCGTAAAGATTAAAAAATCAGGATATTGTTATACTTTTTAAGTATTATAGCACAAGATTTTTTTCTTTTCAACAGTTATGATAAATATGGAGAATAATATTTTGTTTTCAAAAAATTTTTGGAGGTATAATTTTATGGCAGAAAACAGACTTATTGGCGATTACCCCGTAATTGGTATTCGTCCTACCATTGACGGCCGTCGAGGTGTACTTAAAGTAAGAGAATCTTTAGAGGTTCAAACTATGAATATGGCAAAAAGTGCCGCAAAGCTCTTTACCGAAAATCTACGCTACTCTAACGGTGAGCCTGTTAAGGTAGTTATTGCCGATACAACTATTGGTAGAGTTGGTGAAGCCGCTGCCTGTGCCGATAAATTCCGCAAGGAGGGTGTTGACATTACAGTTACCGTTACCCCTTGCTGGTGCTACGGTGCAGAAACAATGGATATGGATCCCAAAACCATCAAGGCGGTTTGGGGCTTTAACGGAACCGAGCGTCCCGGTGCGGTTTATTTGGCATCGGTGCTTGCTACCCACGCTCAAAAGGGGCTACCCGCATTTGGCATTTACGGTCACGACGTTCAGGATATGAGCGATACTTCAATTCCCAAGGACGTTGAGGAAAAGCTTCTCCGCTTTGGTAGAGCTGCAGTTGCTGCCGCTACAATGCGTGGTAAATCCTATTTGCAGATTGGTTCAATTTGTATGGGTATTGGCGGTTCGATTATCGATCCCGCATTTATTGAGGAATATTTAGGTATGCGTGTTGAATCGGTGGACGAGGTTGAGATTATCCGCCGAATGACTGAGGGCATCTATGATGAAGCCGAGTATCAAAAGGCCTATAAATGGGTTAGAGAAAACTGTATTGAGGGCTTTGATAAAAATCCCGAGGAGCTTCAGCGTTCAAGGGAGCATAAGGATAGCGACTGGGAATTTGTTGTTAAAATGATGGTTATTATTAAGGACCTTATGAACGGCAACAAAAATCTTCCCGAGGGTTGCGAGGAAGAAATGGTTGGTCATAATGCAATTGCCGCCGGCTTCCAAGGTCAGCGTCAATGGACCGACTTTTACCCAAATTGCGATTTCCCCGAGGCTATGCTTAACACCTCTTTTGATTGGAACGGAGCAAGAGAGCCATATATCCTTGCTACCGAAAATGACGTTTTGAACGGCATTGGTATGCTCTTTATGAAGTTACTTACTAATCGCGCCCAGATGTTTGCTGACGTTCGCACCTATTGGAGCGGCGAGGCTGTAAAACGTGTTACAGGTTACGATATTGAGGGTAAGGCAAAGGACGCCAACGGATTTATTCACCTTATAAACTCGGGTGCTTGTTGCCTTGATGCTAATGGTGCCGCTAAGGATGAAAATGGCAACGGCATTATGAAGCCTTGGTTTGAGGTTACCGAAGCCGACCAAAAAGCAATACTCGAAAATTCTACATGGAACTATGCCGATTTAGGTTATTTCCGTGGGGGCGGATATTCAAGCCGTTTTCTAACCACCGCCGAAATGCCTGCAACTATGATCAGACTTAACCTTGTTAAGGGCATCGGTCCCGTTTTGCAGATTGCCGAGGGTTGGACAATCAATCTACCCGAAGAGGTTTCTGATAAGCTTTGGGCCCGTACCGACTACACCTGGCCTTGCACTTGGTTTGCTCCAAGAATTACAGGTGAGGGTGCTTTTAAAACTGCCTACGACGTAATGAATAATTGGGGTGCTAACCACGGTGCAATCTCCTATGGTCATATAGGTGCCGACCTTATTACCCTTTGCTCTATGCTTCGTATTCCCGTTTGTATGCACAACGTAAAAGAGGAGGATATTTTCCGTCCTGCCGCTTGGAATGCTTTTGGTATGGATAAAGAGGGTCAGGATTATCGTGCTTGTGC
>JAZSJA010000091.1:0-30015 GCA_045534095.1 Acutalibacteraceae bacterium
AACTTTATGATGCGGCTGTAAAATTCGCAAAGGACAAGGGATGTTATAACCTCAACCTCAATGTCTATAGCTGTAATCCATCTGCCATGAGGTTTTATGAAGCCCAAGGCCTCAAACCCCAAAAGGTGGGTATGGAGTTAATTTTGGACAAATAATAAGGTATGAATATTATTTAAATAATTATATTTTATCAAACCCTACATTCTATATTTTAAGGATGATTTTATATGAAAAAAGTTATAACCTATGGTACTTTTGATTTGCTTCATTACGGGCATATAAATCTATTAAAAAGAGCAAAAGAAAAGGGCGATTATTTAATAGTTGCCCTTTCTACTGATGAATTTAATTGGAACTCAAAACAAAAAAAGTGTTATTTTTCTTATGAGCAACGCAAAGCCTTGCTGGAATCCATACGCTATGTTGATTTAGTTATCCCTGAGGAAAATTGGGAGCAAAAAACCAGCGACGTTAAAGAATTTAAAATAGATACCTTTGTAATGGGTGACGATTGGGAGGGTAAGTTCGACTTCCTCAAAGATTATTGTGAGGTTGTTTATCTGCCACGTACCCCTGAAATTTCCACAACTCAAATCAAAAACGATTTAGGAAAATAAATTATGAAAACGTATTTAAAAAAGGTTTTTAAGGTACTATCTTTAATAAGATTCAGAGATATTTGGGATGCGGTGAAAATCCTTGCATCCTGCCCAATCGGTCTTGTTTTAAGGCTTTTTAAAAAGAATCTTTGGATTGTTTCAGAAATGGAGCATTCGGCTCGTGATACAGGATATTGGTTTTTTAAATATATGCGTGAAAATTATCCCGAGCGTAATATTTATTATCCTATTCAGTTCACCTCTCCCGATTATGAAAAGGTTGCAAAGCTAGGCAACGTTATTCGTCACGGTTCCTTTAAACATCACATTTACACGTGGGCAGCTAAGGTGGATGTAAGTGCCAGAACGGGTAGGGGACTTCCCGCCCCCTTTATGAGCCGACTTTTTCAGGTAAGGGGATTTTTCCCTTTTAAATCGGTCTTTTTGCAACATGGAGTTATTAAAGACGTTACTCCTTTTTTGCATAGCTGTCGCAACAGAATAGATTTGTTTATTGCCTCAACCGAACGTGAGGCAGATGCTATTAGAAAGGATTTAGATTACAAATACGAGCAGGTTCAGGTTGTTGGATTAACAAGATACGACCAACTTAATGAATTTACCGTAAATCCTAAACAAATTCTTTTAATGCCTACTTGGCGTTGGTGGCTTTACCCCGATTTAGGTAGAATAACCGATGAGGACAGAGCCAACGTTCAAAATTCCAATTACGTTAAAACCTATTGCAGTGTGTTGGCTAATGAGCGTCTTAATAACTTTTTAAAAGAAAAAAATTTAAATCTTTTGTTCTTCCCGCATAGTCAAATGCAACCATTTTTAAATGCTTTTAAAGGGAATGAGCGTATTCAAATTGCTTCTTTTGAGGAGTACGACGTTCAAACAGCCCTTAAAGAATCGGCATATCTTATAACCGATTATTCAAGTATATTCTTCGATTTTGCATATATGAAAAAGCCAATGTGTTATTTCCAATTTGATTATGAAGAATTTTGCGAAAAACACTACAGCGAGGGATATTTCAGCTACAAAAACGACGGATTTGGCCCCATTGTAAAAACCGAAGAGGAACTTGTAAGTGAGATTATAAATTCATATAACAAAGGCTTTATTATGGAAGATGTTTATAAAAATAGGGTTGATAATACCTTTAAATATCGAGATAATAATAACTGTAAACGAACCCTTGAAGCAATTGAAAATTTGTTAAAGGGTAAAAAATAAATTTTTATTATAAAAAAGGAAATGATTCAAATGAGCGAATGCACACACGATTGTTCAACCTGTTCACAAAACTGTGGCGAGAGAACCGAGCCCCAAAGTTTTTTAGAAAAACCACACGAGCTTAGTCACGTTAAAAAGGTTATCGCAGTAGTTAGCGGTAAGGGTGGCGTTGGTAAATCCCTCGTTACTTCTATGCTTTCTGTTTTAATGAAACGCAGAGAGCACAACGTTTCGGTTTTGGATGCGGATATTACAGGTCCCTCTATTCCTAAAGCTTTTGGTCTTAAAGAAAAAGCAACAGGAAACGAGCTTGGCCTTTTTCCCGTAAAAACTAAAACAGATATTAACGTTATGTCTGTAAACCTTCTTTTAGAAAATGAAACCGACCCTGTTGTTTGGCGTGGTCCCGTAATTGCAGGTACAGTAAAACAATTCTGGACAGACGTTATTTGGGGCGATACCGACTATATGTTTGTTGATATGCCTCCCGGAACAGGTGACGTACCCCTTACCGTATTCCAGTCCCTACCGGTTGATGGAATTGTTATTGTAACCTCTCCCCAAGAACTAGTTGAAATGATAGTTGATAAGGCCGTTAAAATGGCAAATCTTATGAATATTCCCATTATTGGACTCGTTCAAAATATGTCCTATTTTGAGTGCGAGGATTGCGGTAAAAAGCATTATCCTTTTGGTGGTGGCAATATTAAAGAAATTGCTCAGCGTCATGGCATTAAAAACGTGTCCGAGCTTCCAATAAATCCCGAGTTCGCAAAGGCTTGCGACAATGGAGTTATTGAACTTTTTGAGGGTGACCACCTTGATAATATGGCAGAGGCTATTGAAAATCTTTAAAAGCGGTTTATTCCTTTTTAAGGAGGATTTGATATGAGTAAAATTTTACGTGAATTTATCACCTCTAAAAAGCATCACGTCTATCGTAAAGAGGTTGAGGAAATTAAAAATATGGCAGAGGAGTTCTCAGCCTTAGGTCTTGAGCCTAAAGAGAGAATGACTCGACGTATAGAAAAAATGTTGGAACTTCAAACTCCCGTTTTTTTACCCGATGAAAAAATTTGTTTTATGCGTACCGCCATAAATATTCCCGATGTTTTTACAAAAGCAGAGTGGGATGAAATTAAATCAAAGCACTACATTCACGAGCTTGGATATATGTCAAATCTATCTCCCGATTATGAATCGGTAATTGCCGAGGGACTTCTTAAAAAGCGTGAGACTGCCGATGAATACGGAAAACGTGCTATTGATGCTATCATTTCACTTTCGGACAGATATTGTATTGAGGCGCAAAATCAAGGGAAAATCGAGCTTGCTACTATTTTAAAAAGAGTTCCCCGTTTTGGCGCAACAAGCTTTTATGAGGCTTTGCAGTTCTTCAGAATAATTCATTTTAGTCTGTGGCTTGAGGGCAACTACCATATTACCGTTGGGCGTTTTGACCAATATATCTATCCTTATTTTAAGGCAGATATGGAAAAAGGTGTTTTAAATCAAGAGTCCGCCTTAGAACTTTTAGAAGATTTTTTCCTTTCTTTTAATAAGGATAGTGACCTTTATCCCGGTGTTCAACAAGGGGATAATGGGCAAAGTATGGTACTTGGCGGAATGGATAAAAATGGAAACGACGCATTTAATTTGCTTTCCGAACTCTGCCTTAAAGCTAGTGCAAATCTTTTGTTAATCGACCCTAAAATAAATCTTAGAGTAAGCAAAAATACTCCCTTAGATGTGTTTGAAAAGGGTAGTGTACTTACTAAAGCCGGACTTGGTTTTCCACAATATTCCAGCGATGATGTCGTTGTGGATGCTCTTTGTAAACTTGGCTACGATTTAGAGGACGCAAGAGATTACGTTGTTGCTGCTTGTTGGGAGTTTATTATTCCTAAGTATGGTGCCGACGTAGCAAATATCGGTGCTTTGAATTTCCCAAAGGTTATTGATACTTGTTTACATCGCGATCTTGAAAATTCATCAACCTTTGATGAGTTCAAAACTGCGGTTAAAAGAGAAATAAAGACCTCGGTAGATGCTATTTGTACCGGATTTGAGGATATGTGGTTTGTTCCGTCACCGTTTATGAACGTTATGATGAATTGCGATATTTATAACGGTGGTAAATACAATAACTTTGGTATTCATGGCACAGGCGTTGCAACAGCATCCGACTCCTTAGCGGCTATTGAAAAGTATGTTTATAATGAGAAAAAAGTTACTGCTGCAGAACTTATAAAAGCCATTGATAATGATTTTGAAAATAATGCAGAACTTTTGCATCTTCTTAGATTTGAGGCTCCCAAAATGGGAAATAACGATGATGCAAGCGATAACAATGCGGTAATGCTTTTAGATACTTTCGGTGAGAGCCTAAAGGGTAAAATCAACTGTCGCGGCGGTGTTTATCGTGCGGGTACAGGTTCTGCTATGTATTATCTTTGGCATGCAAATGAGATTGGTGCATCTCCCGATGGAAGAAGAAAGGGCGAACCCTTTGGCACTAATTTTTCAGCTAGTCTTTTTGCTAAAATCAATGGACCTATTTCGGTGATACAATCATTTACCAAGCCTCATTTTGAAAATGCAATTAACGGCGGACCCTTAACCTTGGAATTTGCAAGCAGTATGTTCGAGGGTGAGGATAGTATTAAAAAACTTGCAACATTTGTTAAAGCCTTTGTAGATATGGGTGGTCATCAAATGCAGCTTAATGCCGTTAATACCGAAAAATTAAAAGAAGCACAATTACATCCTGAATTACATCAGCAGTTGGTTGTTCGCATTTGGGGTTGGAGTGCATATTTTGTAGAGCTTGACCCCGAATATCAAGATCACGTTCTTCGTCGTCAACAATATTCTGTGTAGCTATGTTGGGAACTGTTTTTGATATTAAGGAACTATCCGTTCACGATGGTCCGGGTTGCAGAATTACCGTTTTTTTAAAGGGATGTCCTCTTCGTTGTAAATGGTGCCATAACCCCGAGGGGCTCAGCCCAAATCCGCAGTTAATGCTTCAAAAAAACGGATGTGTAGATTGTAAATCCTGTCTAAAGCCTTGCAAGCATCCCGAGTGTGCTCCTTTTGGCAGATGCTTACATACCTGTCCGAATGATTGTATTAAAATTTCGGGCAAGGAGTGGCATAGCGAGGATTTGGCGAAGCATCTTTTAAAGGATGCCGAGTTTTTCTCACTTACCGGCGGAGGAATTACAATCTCGGGTGGTGAACCCTTAATGCAACCCGACTTTGTAATTGATCTTGCAGAAAAACTTAACGGCGTTCATAGAGCCATTCAAACAAGTGGCTATGCATCTGAAGAAATCTACAAAAAGGTTATAAGTAAGTTTGATTACGTAATGCAGGATATTAAACTTGTAGATAACGAACTTCATAAAAAATATACGGGTGTGGATAATGCGGTTATTCTTCGTAATATCAAGTGGTTAAAAAACAGCGGCAAGGATTTTATTTTGCGTATGCCCTTAATTCCGGGAATAACAGATACCGATGAAAATAAATCTGCGGCTCTTAAATTAGCCGATGGTGCTAAACTAGAGTTTTTAGACTATAATCCCTTAGCCGGTGCAAAATATGAAATGCTTGGTATGAAATACGAGCTATAAAAAGCGACCGCTTTGGCGGTCGCTTTTTGCTTGACAAAATCTTAAAATTGTATTAAAGTATTTATATAAAAGCCTAAAAATTTTGGGGGTATAATATGAATTTAACAAAAAATGAAGTTTTTTCATTATTAAAAGAATGGTGCGATTATATGCTTTATCGCACCGTAAAAGGCATTGATGACCCATATTTAAAGGGTGCAATGCTCTGTCCTGCTTGCGGTTTTGTGCATGGTCGCTTTGCAGATTCAATCCTCGCATACACTCTTTTATATACCGAAACGGGTGATGAAAAATATTTAAAGGCGGCCGATGAAGCGGTAGATTGGTCAGAAAATAACGTTCTCACACCCGAGGGTACTTGGTATAATGATATAAACGCCACTTGGTATGGTACGGGACTTTTTTCTGCTATGGCACTTGGCGAAACTTTAGAGCATTTTAAAGGTGAAATACCCGAAGATATTTATAATAAGTGGTATAAAATTTTCCTTCGCATGGTTGATGGATGCGAAACTTTTGTTCATTATGATTGGTATAAACCTGTTATAAACTATTATTGTGGTACAGCGGCGTTTTTTGCTTTTTGCTATAAATTCTTAGGTGATGAAAAATATAAACAAGAAGCAAATTATTGGGAAGAAATAATATCACACCAGTTTGATTCCAACGGACTTCTTTTTGGGGAGAGTCATCCTATTGATGAAATTTCCAATAAAGGCTGCCGCGGTATTGATATGGGCTACAATTTAGAGGAGAGTCTTCAGCTTTTAATACAGTATGCCTTGTATTTGGAGGATGAAGAAAAAATTAAATTCTATTGTGATAAAGCTTTAGCTCATTTAGAGTTTATTATGCCTGATGGAGCAATTGATGATTCCTTTGGTAGTCGACATAATAAATGGACCTATTGGGGAAGTCGCACCTCCGACGGTGTACAAGAAGCATTTCCAAGAGTTACAAAGTATGATAAAAGATTTGCAAAAGCGGCGGCTCTTAATTTTGATTTATGCAGGCGTTGTACGGTGGATGGTGCCTTATATGGTGGCCTTATGCAATATGATGCAAATCAGCCCCCCTGCATTCATCACGCATTTGCACATACAAAAGCCGTTGCTTTAATGTATTTGTATATGGATGAAAAAGATTTTGAAAATCTTGATGAAGTAATGCTACCCAGAGAGGAAGCATATGGTATCAAAACTTTCCAAAATGGTTACTTAAAGCTTGTTTCGGTTGGAGATATGAGAGCAACTATTTCGGCTATCGATCACGTTATACACACCGATGATCGTTGTAATATGGGCGGTAATCTTAATTTATTATGGCATAAAAAATACGGTGCTATTTGTGCCGCCACTATGCATAGCTTTTTCCTGGTAGAGCCAACGAATTTTCAAAATCTTAGAAATGCTGAAAAAACGCTTTGTATGACCCCTAGAATTATTTGTGGCGATTATGAAAGCGATGCCGATAAAACTGTTGAAATTGCTTCTTCAGGTGATAACAAAAAGGTGAATATTTCTGTTTTTGGCAGTAAAGAATTTGACTTTAAAATTGAGTATGAGTTTGAGGGAGATAAGGTTAAGATCAAAATCCTAACCGAAAAAGATGCGGTTTATAGTTTGCCGATTATTGCCGATAAAAATGCAGAAATTAATATGGTTTCACCTAATGAAATGATTTTTAGAAATATGCTTAAAGTTAGTTCAAACGTTAATATTAAAACCGAAGAGTTATCTAAAAGGTATTTTAATCAAGTAGGCGGATTCCAATACTTCCCACTTAAAATTTCTCTCACAGCTGGAAAAACAACCGAAATTATAATGGAAATCTAACAAAAAAACACGCCATTGACGGCGTGTTTTTTTCTTACTTAATCTTAAAATGTTTTAATTCTTGTTTTTGGCAAATACTTTTGGCCTAAGCATATCGCAGGTTGCCCAGTTATCTACATAAGGTAAAAAATTATCTGTCAAAATAATTGCGGCATCAAAAGTTTTGACATTTTATCACCAAATAAAAGTATAATTGATACCACTTTAGTTGTCAATTAGTTTCTTTTTTTGAGGAAGCAAACAATAAAAACAGAACCGAAAAAACAAGTAGCATTATTGAGGGGAAAAATATGGTAGTATTGCTATATGTTATATTTACGCCATTTGAAAAAACCATCACAGTTTGTGGAAAGATTTTAAATAGCACAAAAGATATGAAAGTTGCTAAGAGTCCGTGAATTATTCTGCAAATTACAATTTCTAAAATTGATGGTTTAATATTATTAGCGATTTGTTTTACTTGAAGTATTGTGGAAAATCCGCCAAAGGCAACTAAAAAGGAATAAAAACAAAGAGGCAAATTACTGTTTTTAATTTCACTTATCCCAAAACTGATTTCTAAAAGCGGACAAATTAGGGCGTAGGCTTTTGGGGATTTAAATAGGGGTTTTAGTATTTCTAGAATACTGGAGAAAAGAACAACGAAAGCACAAATGGTAAAGGTGATTTTAGCCCCATCAAAAACACTGCCTACAAAGGAATCTGAAAAACAATCGAACTCTTTTTTTGCACCTATTGGTTTTTTTGTTTTGTCTTTGGAGTTGGCTTTGAAAAGCAGATTTAAAATAAGGCAGGCTATGGCGTTTGATGCTAGGAAAATATATCCTATATTTTTGTTTTTAAATATATTAACACCAAGTGCCAAAACCAAAAAAGCGGGACTTGGATTTATGCAAAAACGTAATAGTTTTTTTGCTTTTTCTTTGTTTATTATCTCCGATTTGTAGAGGTCATTTATAATTTTTCCGCCTATGGGATAACCGCCTATAAGAGAGAGAAGTATTACAGAAAAATCTATTCCTTGCAGTTTGAAGAAAGAGTGGGATAGCTTATTAAGTGAATTTCCAAGCCATAAAAGGCCTCCGCTTTTTTGGAAAAATACTGATAATACCGTAAATGGGAAAAGTGACGGAATAATTAAGTTCGAGCATATTTTAAGTCCATTAAACGCCCCTTTTGATGAGGCGGAAGAAAAACTTAGTATACATATTGCAGATAAGAAAAAAATTACACAATCTCTAAAGCCCTGACTATTTTTTAATGATGTTTTTTCTGTGGCGTTCATTATGGGTCACCTCTAGCATTTTTACCATTATGAAAACATAGGTTTTAATAGAATATTATATTAAAAAGTTGGTGTATAAATGTCTAAAAAAATAAAACTGGGCGTGGCAAAAACAAAACAAAAATTAAAGCTTTTCGGTATTGTTTTTAAAAATGTGGGTGAACCTTTTTCGAAACTTGCTCAAATAAATCTTAAAGGAAACAGGGAGGCTAATATTGATGGTTGTTACGGTATACTTGAATATTCTGATTGTTTAATAAGTGTAAATGTAGGCAGTGGCACGTTAAAGCTTATAGGGGTTGATTTCTCGGTTTCAGAATATAGCGATTCCAACATAACCATTCGAGGGATTATTAAAAGTATTGAATTCTGTTAGGGGGTAGTTTAGTTGATATTGTTTATTTATAGAATTTTATGTGGATATTTATACGTTCGAGTGACCGCACAAAATCCTGAAAAACTTCTTAATTTGTGTGCCGCAAAAGGCATTGGTATTTGGCGTGTGACCACCAAAAAAAATAAGGTCTATTTTAAAATAGGTATCACGTCTTTTAGACGGTTACGCAAGTTTAAAAGAAAAATCCCATGCAGAATTCATATTACTAAAAAAATAGGTCTGCCTTTTTTTATTGCAAAAAATAAAAATCGTTACGGTTTTGTTTCGGGCTTTGTGATTTTTATTGCCATAATATATTTTATGTCAGGTTCTGTGTGGAATATTTGTATAAGTGGTAATAAAAACATTAAAAGCAGCACCATTTTAAAAACTCTAAATGAAATAGGGATTTATGAGGGTGCAAGAATAAGCACTTTAGATTCAAACCAAAAACGCAACGAACTGCTTTTAAAACAAAAGGAGTTATCATGGGCGGCTATTAATATTGAGGGGACAAAGGTAACGGTAGACGTAACCGAAACTAAACCTTTAAAAGATGATGACATATCACCCTCTAATTTGTTAGCCGAAGAGGATGGCATAATAAGAAAAATTCAGGTAAAAAACGGTGTTACTGAGGTAAAAGTAGGTGACACAGTCTATAAAGGCCAACTTTTAGTGTCAGGAATGATAGAATATAATGATGGAAGTGTTAATTTTGTTAAATCAAGTGGAGTCATACAGGCAGAGGTAGTTTATTCTTTTAATACAGTTCAACCGCTTAAAGTTACCGAATTTGTGAAAACGGGCGAGAGCGAAACCAGAAAAGTATTTAGTTTTTTCGGCGTTAAAATACCGCTTTTTATAGGTGAGATCGATAAGCCTTACATAAGTTACCCGCAAAACGAAAAAATTTCTTCGGGAGATTCTTATTTGCCGGTAAAAATTCACACCAAAAAATTTTATAAAACAAAAGAGGTGACCTATGAATTAACACCTGCCAGAGCGGAAAAAAGAGCAAAGAAAAAAGCTGCGGAAAATATTGAAAAGCTTCTTGAAAATGGGGAAATTATAAGTAAAAACCAAAGGATTTCAGTAGATGATAAAAATCTTATCCTTACAACCGAAATAAAATGTCTAAAAGATATAGTTTTTGAAGAAAAATTGCTACTTGATACTAGAAATTGATGGCAAAATATGTTATACTGAAAAATAAAGATTTTGTTTTGGAGGAATTTAATGTTTGAGCAGAGGGTCAGTATCGACAGAATAGAGCATATTGTAAATCTGTTCGGTAACTTTGATGAAAATGTAAAGGAAGTTGAAAAGGAATTTAAGGTTAGTATTTCTTCGCATTCCGATGAAATAAAAATAAAAGGCGATACCGAAAATGTTTTGATGGCTAAAAGGGCTATAAACTGTCTTTTAACAATGCTTGATAAAGGAGAAACTATTAACGACCAAAATCTTAGCTACGTTTTTTCTTTAGTGCGTGAAAATAGTGAAGAGAAAATAGAACTTATAACCGATTCGGATTGTGTTTGCATTACCGCAGGCGGTCGCCCAATTAAACCTAAAACCTTGGGACAACGCAAATATTTGGAAGCAATTTTATCAAACACCATAACTATTGGAGTAGGCCCTGCAGGTACGGGTAAAACTTATCTGGCGGTGGCAATGGCTGTAAAGGCCTTTCGTTCAAAGCAGGTAAGTAGAATTATTTTAACCCGCCCCGCTGTTGAAGCGGGAGAAAAACTAGGTTTTTTACCGGGTGATTTGCAACAAAAGGTTGACCCCTATTTAAGACCCCTTTATGATGCACTTTTCGATATGTTAGGTGCTGAGGCTTTTGCACGTCATCAAGAGCGTGGCGATATTGAGGTTGCACCCCTTGCTTATATGAGAGGAAGAACCTTAGATGATAGCTTTATTATTCTTGATGAAGCACAAAACACCTCTCCGGAACAAATGAAAATGTTTTTAACTCGCCTTGGTTTTAATTCAAAGGCGGTTGTTACAGGTGATATTACTCAAGTGGATTTACCTGATGGCAAAAAATCAGGCCTACGTGATATTTTGACAGTATTAAAGGGCATTGATGATATTGCAATTATGAAACTCACAGGTAAGGATGTCGTAAGGCATAAGCTTGTTATGAAAATTATTAAAGCTTATGAAAAGCATGAGGAGAATAGGAGAAAATAAAATGGTTAAAACAAAGGTTGTTATTACGGATAAGCAAAAAAGCCATAAATTACCTTCGGGTATTCGTATGTTGGTAAGACGTGCTTGCAGTGCCGTTTTGGTTACTGAAGAATTTTTAGAACCCGCCGAGGTAAACGTTACCTTTGTGGATGATGAAGAGATAAAAAAATTAAACACTGAATTTCGTAATATAGAATCCTCTACCGACGTGCTTTCTTTCCCCTTAGGTGAGAATGGTGTTTATGACGTTAATCCCGAAAACGGTGCTAAAATGCTTGGAGACATTGTAATTTCGGTAGATCACGCAGTGCATCAAGCAGAAATCTACGGGCATTCATTTCAACGTGAAATGGCTTTTTTAACCGTTCATTCAATGCTTCATTTGCTTGGGTATGACCACGTAAACGGTGGGTTAGAGCAAATGAAAATGCGAGAAAAGGAAGAACTTGTACTCTCTAAGCTTGGCGTTGTGCGTGGCGAAGATGAGTCGGAATTTGAAGAATAAAAAATAATAGTGAGGAATTTATTTTGAATATAGAAACAAAATCTGCTTTTATTGCAGTTGTAGGACGACCAAACGTTGGAAAATCATCATTTGTAAACGCCGCAGTAGGTCAGAAGGTAGCAATAGTTTCTGATAAGCCCCAAACAACCCGTACTCGTATTATGGGTGTTTGCAACAAGAATGAGCATCAACTTGTGTTTGTGGATACTCCCGGTTTTCACAAGCCTAGAAATATGCTCGATCAGTATATGACAAAGGCTGCACAAAACGGACTTTCAGATGTGGAAGCCGCTATTTTGGTAGTAGAGGCTGCACCTAAATTCCGTTTTGATCCCGAAAATTTGCCTCCCGCAGAGCTTGAACTTATTGAACAGTTTAAAAAACGTAAGTTACCTGCTATACTTGCGGTTAATAAAATAGATTTGCTTGAGAAAAAAGAAGAACTCTTGGAAATGATAACTGCATATATGGGTGCCTTTGATTTTACGGCAGTAGTGCCTATGTCTGCCAAAACCAACGATGGTGTTAATATCATTTTGGAGGAACTTTTAAAATTCAGTCATCCTGCACCACACTTTTTTGATGCAGATACAGTAAGCGATCAACCCGATCGTGTTATGGTAGCCGAGATGATAAGGGAAAAAATTCTTAGAACTCTTAGCGATGAAATTCCCCATGGTACCGCTGTTGAAATTGAGCAGTTTTATGAAAGAGATAATGCGGAGGGTGAACCTATTTTAGAGGTTGGTGCAACCATTTACTGCGAAAAGGATAGCCACAAGGGCATTATCATTGGTAAAGGTGGCAACGTTCTTAAAAAAATCGGCTCTATGGCAAGGCGTGATATCGAAGAATTTTTCGGCATAAAGGCTAATTTGAAGCTTTGGGTAAAGGTTAAAGAAGATTGGCGAAATCGTGGCGGAATTATCCACTCGTTAGGACTCGACTAACTTCAAATATTTACCGCTCATACTACTTCCTAAAATAGAAATCATATTTTTAGGAGTGATTTTTATGGGTGAAAGTAAATGGAATGAATTTTTAAAAAGTGGTTCGGTAGCCTCTTATCTTGAATATGCAGCCGAACAAAAGAAATTATTAAAGGACGAACAAAAGGGTGAAAATTCAAACTCCGGGACTAATAATAAAGGAAACTAACGTGGGTGAGAACGACAAATTACTTGTTATTCTTACAAAAGACCACGGAATAATACGTGCCTTTGCAGATGGTGTGCGGCGAATGAAAAGCAAAAATGCCGCCGCAACGTCCTTGCTTTGTTATGCCAATTTCACCCTTTACCAAAACAAGGATACATATAAGTTGTCAGATAGTTCTCCCATTGAATTGTTTTTTGATCTCAGATATCATTTAGAAGAACTTTCTTTGGCACAGTATTTTTGTGAGATGGCAATAAAACTAACACCCGAGGAATTTGAACCAACCGAAATTTTACGTTTGCTTTTAAATTCTTTACATTTTTTAACAAATAAAACCAAGCCCATAAATATTATTAAAGCCGTGACTGAGCTTAAACTTATTTCCTTAGCGGGATTTATGCCAAATCTTACCGTTTGTGCAGGTTGCGGAGATGATGAAGCCTTTAGATTTTCGTATTCCGAAGGCTGTCTTTTTTGTTTGAATTGCTTTGGTGATGCCAAGGATACAACCGTATTAAATCCAACGGTACTTGCCGCTATGCGACATATAATATATTCGGATTTTAGCAAAATTTATAGTTTTGAAATCCCAAAAAAGGATGCTGAACTTTTATCTCTTATAACCGAAAAGTACGTTTCGGTGCAGAGCGAATATAAGTTTAAAACACTTGATTTTTATAAATCCGTAAAGGAACCAACTATATGAAAGAACTAAAAAAAAGCATAAAATCTTTAGAATTCGATAAAGTTTTAACTTTACTTTCAAAGCAGGCGTCCCTTGATGATACTGCTTCACTTTGTTGTGAGTTGTTGCCCGATTTTTCTGTGCCAATGGTAGAAAAATCGCTTAAAAAAACAGGGGACGCTTACAGCCTTGTTGCACGTTTTGGCGGACCTTCCTTCGGCTCTGCCAAAAACGTTAATTCATATTTAAGCAATGCTAAGGCGGGAGCGGGACTTTCTCCCTCTGCACTTTTGCAAATAGGTGAGGTGCTTAGGGTAATTCGCTCTGTCAGGGAGTGGAAGGAATCGTTTGCAGGTGTTTCTACCTCTCTCGATGAATATTTTAGCATACTTTCACCAAATAAATATTTTGAAGATAGAATCTTTTTTTCAATAAAAAATGAAGATGAGATTAACGATAATGCATCTCCCACCCTTGCAGATATTCGTCGCAAGCTTAAAAACTCTGCCGCCAACATTAAAAGCAGATTAGAGCAGATTATAAGAAGTCCGGGTCACGCTTCACACTTGCAGGATGCAATTATTACTCAGCGACAAGGCAGGTATGTTGTTCCTGTTAAGGCGGAACATCGCTCCCAAATTCCCGGTCTTGTTCACGATACGTCTTCTTCCGGAGCTACCCTTTTTATAGAACCTATGTCGGTTGTTGAAATCAATAACGAAATCAAGGTTTTAAATTCTAAGGAGAAAGAAGAAATAGAACGTATTTTAGCCGAACTTTCAGCCGAAGCTGCACAGTTTGCCGATGGTATTATGATGTCATATTCCGCTTTGGTTGAGCTTGATATGTGCTTTGCTAAGGCGAATTTAGCATATTCTATGAAGGCGTCGATGCCAAAAATAAACAATTGTGGAAAAATCTACTTAAAAAATGCAAGGCATCCACTTATTTCTAAAAAGGATGTCGTTCCCATTACAGTAACCCTCGGTGGCGAATATAACGTTTTGGTGATTACAGGTCCTAATACGGGAGGTAAAACGGTTTCTCTTAAAACAATCGGACTTTTTAGTCTTATGGCGTCTGCGGGCCTTATGATTCCCGCCGACGATAATAGCGAGGTCGCAATTTTTAATGGAGTATATGCTGATATCGGCGATGAGCAAAGTATTGAGCAGTCCCTTTCTACTTTTTCATCTCATATGAATCATATAATCAGTATTTTGGATAAAGCCGATGAAAATAGCTTGGTTCTTTTTGATGAGCTTTGTTCGGGTACCGACCCGGTAGAGGGAGCGGCACTAAGTACGGCGATTTTAACCGAGCTTATGACCAGAAAAACAACTGTTGTTGCTACAACACACTATGCAGAGCTTAAAGCCTTTGCTCTTGATACTGCCGGGGTTCAAAATGCTTGTTGTGAGTTTGACGTTGAAACCTTAAAGCCCACCTATCGTTTGCTTTTGGGTATCCCGGGTAGGTCAAACGCTTTTGCGATTTCCAAAAGGCTCGGTCTTGAGGATAGACTGGTTGAACTTGCAGAACAGTTTGTATCTGAGGATAATCGCAGATTTGAAACCATTATCGGTCAACTCGAGCAGGCTCACGTCGCCGCTGAAAAGGACAAAGCCGAGATAAATCGTATTAAAAGCGAACTTGAACAGACCCGCAAAGCATCAGCGGACAAGCTTCATGAAATTCAGGTTCAGCGTGATAAAATTATGGAGCAAACAAGGCAAAAAGCCAATGATATTATTGAGAACGCCAGAGAGCAGTCTAATAGACTGTTAAATGAAATTGAGGATCTGAAAAAAAGCCTTAATAAGCAAAATAGCAATGATATGGCACAAAAGGCCAGGGCGCTTGCCAAACAAACCATTCGCGGTATGGAGAAAAACGTAGATGCTCACGATAAAAAAGAGGAGTTTACAGCCGAAACGCCCACAAGACCTCTCGTTGCGGGAGATAAGGTTCAGGTGCGTGGCTTTTCTAAAGAGGCCGTGGTTGATTCTGTAAGTGATGATGGCAAAACCATATTTGTTGTAATAGGCAGTCTTAAAACTAAGGTTGGACTTAATGATATTAAACTTATAAATGGTGGACAAGGTGCCAAAAAGCCCAAAACTAGAAACGTGAAGGGGCTTACTCCCAAAAGCCAAAGA
Source organism: Acutalibacteraceae bacterium (assembly GCA_045534095.1). Taxonomy (GTDB): domain Bacteria; phylum Bacillota; class Clostridia; order Oscillospirales; family Acutalibacteraceae; genus UMGS1279. The sequence goes on from JAZSJA010000091.1 coordinate 15,688, forward strand.
ACCGTTAGCAGAGAACTTGATATTAGAGGCTTTGCGTCAGACGAGGGTCTTATGGAGGTTGACAGATTTTTAGATGAAGCCGTTCTTGGAGGAGTAGAAACCGTAACCATTATTCATGGCAAGGGTACCGGCGTACTTAAAAAAGCCGTTCGTTCGCATCTTAAAAATCACCCATCCGTTGCAACAAGTCGTCCCGGCCTTTTTGGTGAGGGCGAGGATGGAGTTACAGTTGTTGAAATAAAGTAGAGGTAACAGTATGACACAAAAAGAAAAAATAAATAGAATGCTAAGTCTATTTATAGCCTTTTTTAAAATAGGTGCATTTACCTTTGGCGGCGGATATGCAATGATACCGCTAATTCAAAAAGAGGTTGTAGATAATAAAAAATGGGTTACTGATGACGATATTCTGGAAATAATCGCTATTGCCGAATCTACACCGGGTCCTATTGCAATAAATTCCGCTACCTTTATAGGGTATAAAACCTGTGGATTTTTTGGTTCTTTTTTTGCAACACTTGGAGTCGTTTTGCCTTCTTTTATAATCATTACAATAATTGCATTTTTTCTTAGTAATTTTGCAGATATTACTGCAGTAAAATATGCTTTTTTTGGCATTCGTGCAGGTGTGTTGGCTTTGTTGCTTAAATCCTTTTGGGGTATGTTTAAAAAGTGCCCCAAAAACGTTATTTCCTATGTTATTGCGGCGTTAGCTTTTGCAGTATCAGTATTAAGCTTTACTTTGGATTTAGGTATAAATACTCTTATAATCATCATTTCTGCGGCGGTAATAGGTTTAATCTATTCGTTTATCGCTTCAAAAAAGGAGGTTGAAAAGTAATGCACGTGTTATTTGAACTTTTTTTAACCTTCTTTAAAATAGGTGCATTTACCTTCGGTGGCGGATACGCAATGCTTCCCATGATGCGTGAAGAGGTTTTGGCACATGAGTGGGCCGCAGAATCTGACCTTATAAATTTCATTGCCGTTAGTGAATCCACCCCCGGACCATTTGCTATCAATATGGCTACCTACGTGGGTAATGAACAATACGGCATATTAGGTGCTTTTTTTGCAACCTTAGGTGTTGTTTTACCATCATTTATAATTATTTTGATTGTTGCAAAATGTTATGAAAAATTTCAGCGTAGCAAGGTGGTTATGGGATGTATGTCCGGCCTTAAACCCTGCGTTGTAGGTCTTATAGGTGCGGCGGTAGTTTCTATTGGAAAAACCGTTTTATTCCCAACCGGAGTTACAACTTCCGTATTTTCTAGTCCTAATATTTATATTTCGCTTGGTATTTTTGCTATTATGGCGGTGCTTGCCTTTAAAAAGGTGCATCCAATACTAATTATTTGTATGTCCGCAGTAATAGGTATTGCAATAGGATATGGATTAGATTTAAAGGTGTAAAAAATATTTAAACTATAAATTTGGGAGGTGCTTTATGGAAAAACAACTGCGTTGGATGCGACTTGATAATGCTGCGAAAATTTATCCCGCTGCAAGAAAAAGGTCTTGGAATTGCATTTTTAGAATGTCAGCAAGTCTTAAAGAGGATATCGACCTATCTGTTATGCAGAGTGCATTAGAAGTTACCATAAAGCGTTTTCCATCAATAGGTGTAAGAATTCGCAGAGGTGCTTTTTGGTATTATTTGGAAGAGATTCCGTCAGTACCGGCTATCAAGGGTGAAGCGGCATATCCTATGGCACGAATGTCCTTTAAAGATGTTGGTAAATGTGCTTTTCGTGTTGTTTGCCATAAAAACCGCTTGGCAGTAGAGTTTTATCATGCTCTCACCGATGGAAGCGGAGGGCTTGTCTTTTTGAAAACTCTTCTGGCTGAGTATATAACCCAAAAATACGGTGTTTCTATTACATCCGAAAAAGGCGTTTTAGACCGAAATGAGGCACCGTCCAAAAGTGAACTTGAAGATAGTTTTTTAAAAAATGACGGGCCGATTAGTAGTAGCCGCAAGGAAGCAACTGCCTATAGGCTTAAAGGCACTCTTGAAAGTGATGGTTATTTAAATCTCGTTACGGGTATTGTAGATTCAAAGGAGATTTTGGCACTTTCCAAACAGTACAACGTGAGCCTTACAACATTTTTAACGGCCGCTATGATTTATTCGATTATGAATATTCAAGATCGTACAACACCTAAAAAAAGCAAACAGAAGCCGGTTAAAATTTTAGTTCCCGTGAATTTAAGGAATATTTTTGGTAGCGATACCCTTAGAAATTTTGCGTTATACGTTACGCCGGGAATTGACCCAAGGCTTGGAAGATATTCTTTTGAGGAAATTATAACTTCTGTTCATCATCAAATGGGGCTAGAGGTAACGGAGAAAAATTTAGCCGCTAAAATAGCCGCTAATGTAGGTGCTGAGCGATCGTTTATTTTAAAAATTATGCCACTTTTTATTAAAAACATTGCAATGAAAGCAGTTTTTAATTTGTTTGGAGAGCGTAAAACAAGTATTACAATTTCTAATTTAGGAGTTGTTGATATTCCCGACGAAATGAAACCATACGTAGAAAGATTTGATTTTATTTTGGGGGAGCAGGCCATTTGTCCAAATGCTTGTAGTGTTTTATCTTATAATGGTAAAATGAACATCAGTTTTTTGCGTACTATAAAGGAAAGTGAAGTAGAAAAAGAATTCTTTTGCTTTTTACGTAGTAAGGGAGTAAAAATAAAAGTAGAAAGTAATAAGAGGTGATAATATGTACTGTATAAAATGCGGAGTTGAATTGGCCGAGAGTGAAAAGGTTTGTCCTCTTTGCGGATTGAAGCCCTATCATCCTGAAATACCTGAGAATAATGCGGAAAAACCATATCCCACTTCTAAAATCCCATCATATGAAACTGTTAATAAGCATGGACTTTTGTTTTTAATAACCATGGCGTTCATTGTACCAATGGTGATAACGATTCTTTGTGACACCACCATAACAGGTACCTTTTCTTGGTCGGGTTACGTTGTTGGGGGACTTTTACTTGCATATATCCCACTAGTTTTACCGCATTGGTTCAAAAGCCCCAATCCCGTTATATTTGTTCCTGTGTTTTTTGCAGCGGTTGTTGCATTTTTGCTTTACGTTGATATTGTTACCGGGGATGAATGGTTTTTATCTTTTGCTTTCCCTGCTGTTGGAGCCTTTGGGCTTATTGTAACGGCAATAGTTGCAGTAATAAAATATGTAAAAAAAGGCTATTGGTACGTTGCGAGCAGCGGATTTTTTGCAGTAGGCGGATATACCTGCCTTATTGAATTTTTATTACATATCACCTTCGGTTTTAAAACCCATTTTCCTTGGTCCCTTTATCCGCTTGCAGGATGTGTTATAATTGGTGGAACCTTACTTGTAATCGCAATGAGCAAACCACTTCGCCGTCGAGTTCAAAAGAGATTTTTTATTTAATGATTTTGAAGTTAACTAGAAATAAAAATCCGTCAACGCTCTTTATTGAGGGTTGACGGATTTAATATTATTTTAAAACTTCTTTAGCAAAAAATAAATCAAAATAAAGCCAAAGGACGGAGTAGCGGTCTTTTATATCCTTTGCAAACCACATACCATTTTCGATTCGTTTTTTATCGTAGGTTTTGTTAAATTGAGCAAGGTCAATGCCTGCATCGGTAAGCATGGCTTTAATTTCCTTCGATGAGGGACATTCCAAAAGCAACGCTTTTACCTTATGCCAATTTTCTTTGTATTTATCAAATACGGGATTATCATATCTTTTGGCCTCGTTTTGTATTGTGGTAACCTCTTTTGCAAAATCACCAAAAATATTTTTGTAAAAATTTTCTCTGGTTTCTTTCGGTATAGCTGAGAATTCAGGTTTTGTGATTTCGCAGATTTTTTCACGCATTTCCGCTGTGATTATTGTGGCGTATCCAACGTCGGTGCCATGTAAAAAGAAGGGCTTGTTTTCAATGAGTCCTGTAATATGAAAGTAGTGAGATAAATGATGCTCGCTACCCGAAGCGGGGCGGGTGGTGTTCGCAAGGGTCATCAAAACACCCGAAAGCACCAGTATTTCCATAAGCTTGCCAACGACGTAAGGAGATCCGGAACTTAAATCTTTAGCCAAATCACGCATTTCGTTTGTTGCATTTAGCATAGTTTGATAAATTTCAGGACAGAAAGCTTCGCCATTTATAAGGGCACTGAGTTTCCAATCGCAAAGTGCACTGTATTTTGCAATAATATCTGCATAACCCGAGCGAATCATATCAATGGGGGCATCTTTTAAAATGTTGGTATCACCTAAAATCATATATGGTGCGTGGGTGGTGTAAGTGACCTGCATGCCCTTTAAAATTAGAGCTGCACCGGAAGATGCGAAACCATCCATAGAGGGGGCGGTTGCAATAATACCACTTGTAATGCCTCTGTTGAAGGATACGTATTTTGTAAGGTCGTTAATGACTCCCGAACCGATACCTAAAATAAAATCGGTTTTATCGGTGCATAGAGAGTCAATTTGTGATATGGTTTCCTCGTTGGGGACAAGATAATATCCCGGTGTTTCAAAATAGCATATGCTTTCTAATTTTTCGCCTAAAAGAGTTTTTACCTTTTCACCGCAAAGGGGATAAGTATTGCTATCTGCAACAAGTAAAATGTTGTTTTTTTCTTTTAAAAGTTCGGGGAGCTTGTTCAAAACTCCTTCACCTATTTCAAGCTTTTCTATATTACAACGATGTGTTTTACCACAAGAGCAAAGAATATCTTTGTTAATTAAATCAAAAACTGTCATTTAATCATTCCTTAATATTGGTATAAACATAAACTCCAAAGGGAACAATTTGGTCTTTAAGAGTTTTTTCTACCTTAACCGACTTATCACTCTTAATCATTTCTGCTTTTTCGTTGGGGATAAGTGTATTGGGATCAAAAGCATAGCGGTCGAGTGTTAAATCAATTGGTTTTTCAAAATCTATTTCAAAATCATCTGCATCTTCCTTACAGTTTACAACTATAACCGTTACATCACCGTTTGGAGCAACAGCCATTGTGGTATGTAAATAGTTTTCGCCAAATCCCTCATAAATTGTAGATCCACTTTCAACGTAACGGCTAACAAGACCGAAAGCATAGTATGAACGATGGGGAACAAGACTGCGAGTAAGAACAGGCATAACACCCATTCTGTGGTCGCCGTCAACAAAGGAATCGGAATTACAAGTATGGCAGCTGGGCCACTGTTGGTCAAAGAGAGTCCACATAAGTGATGACTGTGCACCTGCATTCATAAAGGCAATAGCCGCAGTTGCAATCTCTGCACCATGTTCGGTTCTGCTGTAATCGCGATCAAAAACAACGTTGTATTCATCAAAGCAGAAGGGCTTGTTATTGGGGGCGTACTGCATACCTGTTTTAACCCATTTGTACCAGCAATGGTAAGCATCTAAATCGGCCATAACCAAACCTGAGAAGTTGTTTGTCCAACCCTCGGCACGATTATCAAGTGTGCCGTTAATATCAATAACCTTTCCGCTTTTGGTCTCCATAAACTCAAAGCAATCAAAAATTAAATTACCATTGGGGGAATTAAGAGATGCGGAAGTACTATTCATATTTATAAGGTCGGAGAAAACACCAAGCCTTGCTGAGGTAGTATCCCCTGAATTAAAATTAACTGTAATTGTGGCATAATCAGATGAAAGGTCGGTGTATTTTAAGATTACAACACTATCTTCATTTATTCCATTAAAGGGTCTGCTGTTGGCATCATCATAAATATCATTAACCTCGGAACATTCAAAAGCGCCAACTCGTACGTCACGCTCAAGAACGGCATTTGTTTCGTTGATAAAGCGATAATTAACCTTAAAGGTATAGTCTGTGTTAGGAGTAAGGGTTACGTTATAATGGCTACGCATACCGGGGAAGTTAAGCTTAAATGCGTTTGCCCCTTTAACTGTATACTTTTTACCAAAATGTCCTGGAATATAATAAAAATCAAGATAAGCGTGGCTTGAATAAATATCTAAAAAATCGCCTGTGTTTTCGCCAACCCACTTAACCATATCAGATGTGATTGTACCGCCTTCATTAGGACCCATAAGCTTAACCAAATGACGTCGGTTATCACGAATAAGTGCATCGTGAGCGGCTTTGGTAGATTTAAACCAGGTTGAGTAGGTGTTTTTGCCTTCGGGAAGGCAGCCATCGGCACGTTGCGGCTCTGTGAAAAGCACAAGGATTTTAACGTTAGTAAAGCCCCTGAGTTCAACAATCTGGTGTACTGTTTCACTTACCCAATCGGCATAATTTTGAACGCTTTGGTCCCAATCACCTTCTACGGTAAATGGGCTTTCAAACATCCAACTTGATGAATTTATATCGCCGGGATTTGTCCAACCTGTGTTAAGTGCAACCGTAATGTTTGCATCCTTCATATGCTGAAGCCACTTGTAAAATGCGGTCATTATTTCGTTATCCCAATCCCAGGTGTTTGTATCTTTATCCCAAGCCCACCATTTGTACATAGTGCGAGCAATTTTAAGTTTCATATCAGCAGCGCGTTTTGCCTCGATTTCACATTGTTCTTCGGTATAAACACGTCCCATATCATCGGGCATACCTGCGTATCCGTGATATATAGCACCACTACCCAAAAAATTGTTTTGTACTGCTTTTAAGTTGTTAATTTTAAGATTACTCATAAAAACCCCTCCAAAACTATTTAAAAAATATATATCTTGATTATATCAAAACTATCAACAATAGTCAATTATAAATAATTAAATATCGTAGCAGATAAAACATAGCAATATTTGGCTTGTTTTAAGCAACGATATTATAGAAAAACAAAAAAATATGCCATATACTTGAGTTAGAATTTTTGGGGGAGTGATGCTATGCGTCTTGGAATAATACAAAACAATTATTCTGCTGAGGGATTTAACCTTGTTAAATCTTCGGGTTTGACTTTTATTGAGGTTTGCTGTAATTATGATGCGGAAGTAGAAAATTTAATTGCGGCTAAAGAACAGGTGAAAAGAGAAATAGTGCGTACCGGCATTGACGTTTCATGTGTTGGTAGATGGAATCACGATTTGAACGAGAATGGCTCAGTTAATCCTGAAAAAGCGAAACTTTATTATGATTTATTAGATACTGCAATTTATCTTGGTGCAAAAACCTTTGTTTGCGGAATAAATTATGACGAAAGCATTAGCCTTTATATGAATTATCAAAACGCCATTGAGTTTTTTGGTGAACTCATAAAAAGAGCAGACGGAAGAATTAAAATTGCTGTTCAAAATTGCAGTTGGAATAATTTTATTGTATCGCCCAGAGAGTGGGAGGTAGTGTTAGGCGAACTTCCCGAGCTTATGATAAAGTTTGATGCTTCTCATGCCTATAACCGCAATGAAGATTATTTAGTTCAACTTAACGATTGGTGTGATAGAGTAGCTCACGTTCATATTAAAGGAACTACTCACGCAGGTAAAAAGGTTGTTGCCGATCCACCTGCGGGAATGGATGATATTATGTGGCGACCATTATTTTCTATTCTTTATTCAAACGAATATAATGGTGATTTAAGTATTGAGCCACATTCTAAAATATGGCAGGGTGAACTTGGTAATGCAGGTGTTGCATTTACAAGAGAATTTATAAATCAATTTATTATGAAATAGAGGTAAGAAAAATGAGTGGGAAAACAAGAGTAGGTATTATTGGTTGTGGCGGTATTGCAAACGGTAAGCATATGCCTTCTTTAAAAGTTGTTGAAGATTGTGAAATGGTAGCTTTTTGTGATATTGTTTTAGAGCGTGCAGAAAAAGCTAAAGAGGAATACGGTAGCGAGGATGCTAAGGTTTATGAAGATTATAAAGAACTTTTGAAGGATGAAAGCATTGACGTTGTGCACGTTTGTACTCCTAATCGCAGTCACAGTTTTATTACGGTAGATGCACTTGAAGCAGGCAAGCATGTTATGTGCGAAAAACCAATGGCAATTAACACCGCTGAGGCTGAGAAAATGTTAGATGCTGCAAATCGAACCGGTAAATTACTTACAATTGGTTATCAATCACGCTTTCGTGCCGATTCGCAGTATATGAAGCAGGAAGCAGAAGATGGTACCTTTGGTGATATTTATTATGCCAAGGCTACAGCAATTCGTAGACGTGCTGTTCCTACTTGGGGTGTTTTTCTTAATGAAGAAGAGCAGGGTGGTGGTCCTTTAATCGATATTGGTACCCACGCTCTTGATCTTACGTTATGGGTTATGGATAACTATAAGCCTAAATACTGTGTTGGTACTATTTATCATAAACTTAACAAGGATACTAATCAAGGTAATGCTTGGGGAAATTGGGATCCCGATAAATTCACAGTAGAAGATAGCGCTTTTGGCTTTATTGTAATGGAAAACGGTGCAACAATTGTTTTAGAATCTTCTTGGGCGCTCAATATGTTAGACCCACGCGAAGCCATCACCACCGTTTGTGGTACTAAAGCAGGTGGAGATATGTTAGACGGTCTTAGAATTAACGGTATAAGAAACAATCGTCAGTATGTATTCAAACCCGAGTTTAATGCGGGTGGAGCGGCTTTTTATGATGGAGCAACCGGCGACACACCTCAAGAGGTTGAGGCAAAACAGTGGATAGATGCTGTACGCGGTGGTGCAGCCCCTACAGTTAAACCCGAACAGGCTTTGGTGATTACTAAAATTTTAGAGGGTATTTACGAATCGGCAAAAACCGGCAAACCCTATTATTTTGAATAGAAAATGTTAAAGTCAAGACCTCCGGCTTAGCCGGAGGTCTTGACTTCTTGTGCTATTTCTTAATCCCTCTATAAATATAGTAAGGTTTCGAATAAAGATACGTACCATTCTTATCTGCAGTTACTAGTTCTTTTATAAACTCCTCGTATTCCTCTTTGGTAAGAACTCCTGTGTTTTCACCTTCTACCCAATCGGTCGTTTCGCCGACAAGCCAGCCGATGTTTTGGCTAAACTCATACCCGAACATACCTTCTTTATATTGGGTTTCGATAACGCTGTGAACGTATATGCTACTGTCAAAGAATCCGGAGTTATTAAATACCCCATAAACACGTCTACCCATCCAACCGTCAAGGTCATCCATCCAGCCTTGCTTGGTTACGGCATACGAGTGTATGCATTTGGTAATCAAATCTTGATTTTCACCGTTATAAACAACGCTGTCAAAATCGGCGTGTACACATATTACCATTCCGCCGGGCTTCAACATTCTGTTTATTTCACTTACAAAAGTGTCTTTATCACTAATGCATTCAAGCAAATCTTTGGATAATACCAAGTCAAATGTATTGTCGGGAAAATCAAGCTTTCCTGCACAATTCATAACTTTAAGTTCTACAGGTGTGCTATATGGAATAACGCCAAAATTCCTGTCAGTTACATCTACTCCTATTGCTTTTGTAACTTTATCCGGAAACTCGTTGATAATTCCATTAAGATAACCTGCGTTCCTACACCCTAAATCCACAATGGCAGCATTATCGGGTAGGTCTATTAATTCGTATATTGCTTCGTTAAGCGATGATTTATTTATTTTCATAATAATTCTCCTTAAAATAAAAAATACTGTTGATAGCTTTGATGCCGTCAACAGTACAATAAAAAGTTTAGTTTCTTTTCATCATTCGTTTAGGCACAAAGCGAAATAAGCCTGTACCTAAATCAGATACAAGCATTCATCGTCTGCGTCGAATGATGATAGAGAACATAACCTCAACCTCCAATTTAATTTACTTAATGATAACACCTGCATAAGTCTATGTCAAGATTTGAGCTAAATAATTTGTTTTATGTAAGAGTTATACTCACGTTTTGTATGTTTGATTGTTGTATGAATATAGGCGATATGGTAAAATAAACATATAAATATTTTTAACCCAACCTTTTTTGAGTTTTTTATGTCTTATATATGAAGCTTCAAAAATGAAAGGAAATGCAAATGAATGGTTTTAAAGATAAAAAAGATGGTGCTTTAGTAGAATTATCTTTATTGGGTAATGAAAAAGCTTATGAAGAGCTTGTTATTCGTTATGAAAAATCGGTTAAAGGCACAGCCTTAAAGGTAACGGAAAACGAGTTTTCTGCTGAAGATGCTTCTCAGGATGCTTTTGTGTCAGCGTGGATAAAACTAGACAGCCTACGTGAACCTGACAAATTTGGTTCGTGGGTTTGCTCAATTGCGAAAAATTGTGCAAGGAGTTTACTTATACACTATAAAAACGCTTCTGCAGATATCAGTTTGCATCTGCTTGAAAACAAAATTAATGGAGACACCGACAATAAACTTCTTGAAATGTTGGATATAGCCCATTTTGCAGAAAGTGAACGCAACGAAAAACTGCATGAGGCAATTGAAGCGTTAAGCGAGAAGATTCGTACAACCATTAAACTGCATTACTTTCAAGGCCTTTCGGTAGAAGAAATTTCGCTTTCTCAGAACATACCGATCGGAACTGTTAAATGGCGCCTTAACGAAGGGCGAAAACAACTCAGAAAGGAATACGGTGTTATGACTAAATTTGATGACAATATGACATTTGTACAGAAGGTAATGTATCAGGTTGAACAATTGAAATTATGGTCTCTTAAGAACGATAAATCGGGCTTTGAAAAAGAATATCGAAAGGTGCTAAGTAATGTTGAAAAGTTAGAAGAATCGGTGGACAAGCATCATGCTCTTGCGGATGTTCTTATGAGGGGTTATTGGTGGCTACCCGGAGAGAAAAATGATGCAACCTTTAATAGAATAAAAGAATCTGCCGAAAAAAGCCATAACGAAGATGTTATGCAATCTGTCGTAAGTTATGAGATGGATAAATATAGTGGGCAAGAAAGAATAGAATTCTTACTTAACACTAAAATTCCACATTTTCAAAAAATCGGGTTTAAAAAAACTTTAGGTTATTGTTGGTTTTGGCTTGGATATTATTACATAGAGGCAAAGCAGTTTGAAGATGGTATTAATTCATATAAAAAAGTTCTCAGTATTCTTGATGAAAATGATATTTACTATGCCAATGCCCTGTCGGCAATTGAGGTTGAAGAACAGATCTTGAATTTACCTGATAGAAAACTGCTTAAAATTGGAATGTGTGCCACAGCAGAATCTTTTAAATTTATCGATGGCAAAATATATTTTTGGCAACAACCAGGATATTCTCGCCATGCAACATTGGATTGCGCTGTTTTTTGGAACTGCAGTGCCTGTGATAACCTTATGCCATATGAAGATATGGTTATAGGTGAAAAAATCCTTTCATCTGACAAAAATATTACCATGTATTGTAAAGAAAAGAATCTCGTTGTAAGAACGGACGCCGGAACATTTAATGATTGTATGTGCGTTGTTTGGGAGTTTGACGAAAAACTCGCAGGCAACTCCTATTGTGAAACATATTTCGCTCCGGGTGTCGGAATAGTGAAGCAGTTTGTTATCGGTAGGGACGGAGCTCACACATGGGAACTAAAAGACTATTCTATAACTGGTGGAGTTGGCATATTACCTTTTGCTAAAGGAAACCGTTGGGATTATACTTGTAGAGTAGATGGTATAAATTATGACGTTAAAAATAACTTTGAGGTTGTTACCACCACAGAAGACTCCGCAATTCTTAAAAAATACTCATTAAATGTTGCTTTGGGTTATGATGAAGATACCTGGATAGGTAATATACTTAAAGCAAGAAATGAATATGTTAATTCCAATAATGATGCTTTACAGGACGTTTTAAATTGTTATGCAAAGGCTAAAGTATTAGCAAAAACAAAACGCGAGAAACTTTATACCAGCATTGCCGAAAATGTAATGCAAAGAATATTTGAAACCGATAATGATTTCAATCCAAACTATACCAAAATTGGACGATGGAATTTCTTCAATATTTACAATATTAAAAACAAAGATGAAAAAACAGTCCTTGATTCAAACCGCGTACATAGTTTTGAGTGGAAAGCCATGAGGCACTGCGGTGCAGAAGGTTGGAAAGCGTTATATAACCAGATTTACAGTATGCTTAACGACCTCGCTGGTGCAATATGGTCTGACAATTGGGTATCCGGTTATCATACCAAACAAACATTGCCGGTTTATTGGAATGAATCAGAAGCTGAACTAGTTGTTTTGGATGATGAGAATGTTACTATAAAAGCAGGCGATTTTAAAGATTGTAGACATATTCGCATTACAACTCACGGTTTTTCCGGCGGTATGGGGTATTGGAACGGTATCAAGGAGTGGTGGTTCGCTCCCGAAGTTGGAATCGTTAAATTTACATCTGCATATGAGGATGGTAAAATAAATGCGGTTTGGGAACTGATTGAGTATAAAGGAACAGGATGTGGGTATTTCCCCGTAGAAGACGGATTGTTCCGAAAATATGAGCCCACCGATATCGGTAATGGTTGGCACGCTGCTGTAGAGTATACGTTTGATAGCGATGAAAACGGAACTGTAATATTCCGTAACGCTTTAGGTACACAAGACCGTAATAATTATGAAGCTGATATAGCAAAGATTGAAAAGAAGTAGTAAATGCCGCCTGTATTTAGCAGGCGGCATAATGCTAAAACATAATCCAACTTTAAGTTGGAAAAATCCAATAACTGCGTTATTGATTTATATAGTTTTTTCCTTTAAAATATAATTGTAGCTACAAAAATTTAAAAGGAGCGTAACTATGGATAATTTGAAACTCAATGAAACTATTTGTTTTTATAGAAAAAAGCAAGGCTTAACGCAAGAGGAACTTGCCGTGAAGTTAGGTGTAACCAATCAGTCGGTATCTAAATGGGAGTCAGCACAGTGTTGTCCGGATATCAGTCTACTCCCAAAGCTTGCCGATATATTTGGTATTAATATCGACGAGCTGTTTGGTAAAGAGCCAAAGCCCACCACAAATAATTATGATTTATGCACTCAATTTCCTTGGCCGGATGATAATATGCTACGTGTTGTTTTTGCGAGAGGTAGAAAAATTTTAGATAAATCCGACAATATCAACGAATGCATTAGCATCAGGTTTCCTCATGATTGTAATGAAACCACAAGAGAGTATTTTAAGGTTGAAGTCTTTGGCAATCTTTGTTGTGATGCAAGTATCAATGGTGATGTTGTAAGCCACGGCGAAATCGAATGCAACGAAATCAATGGTGATATTAAAGAAAGTAGCCAAAACATAAACTGTAAGGGTAATATAAACGGTAATGTAAACGCAGGTGCCAATGTTTCTTGCGGCGGCTCAATCGGCGGCGGTGTTAATTGCGGAAACAACGTTTCCTGTGCGGGCGAAATAAACGGTGCTGTAAATTGTGGAGATAATGTTGCTTGCGGCGATGATATTAAAGGCGATGTCAACTGCGGTGGAAGCATTGAGTGCAAAACAATTGAAGGTAATGTTGAATGTAAAGGAAATATTATTTATAAATAATACCTAACCAACCTCTTATTTTACCGACTATATAGGCGTAACAATCATGATTGAAGCAAGGGTGCAAAATGAAAACAAACGAAATATTAAAACTTATCGGTGATAAAGAGTTCCTCGATAAAATCTATCAATTCTCATACCGAAGATGCAACACTTCATATGAAGCTGAGGATTTATGTTCGGATATAATTCTCGCCGTAATATCTGCCGTACATAATCAGGAGAGTATAGAAAACTTTTATGCTTTTGTTTGGACAATAGCACGCAGAGTGTATGCCGATTACTCTGAAAAGAGAAATCATACACGTCAAACCATTAGCATAGAAAACGGTGACCTGTTGTTAGCGGCAAAAGAAAATGAAATTGATAGCTTTATTGAAGAAGCCGCCGAGCAGGAACAGATAAAGAAAATCTTTGCAGAGATTTCTTTTCTATCAAAAGCATACCGAGAAGTTATGGTGCTGTATTACCTTGACGAAATGAAGGTTAAGGATATTGCCTTAAAACTCGGTATCAACGAAACAACAGTAAAACAACGTTTGTTTTCTGCACGTAATACAGTCAGAAAAGAGGTTGAAACTATGAATGAAAGAAATTTATCTTTAAAGCCAGTCTCCTTGGCGTTTATAGGCACAGGGAATCCTCGTGGGAATGACCCACGAACAAAGGCGGAACGTGTTTTGTCTCAAAATATCGTTTATGCGTGTAAAGATAAGGCCAAGAGTGCGAAGGAGTTATCAGAAGAATTATGTGTTCCTATGCCTTATATTGAGGATAAACTTGATATTCAAATAAAGGGTGAAAACGGTAGTTATGGTCTTCTTCGGAAAGAAGGAGAAAAGTATATAGCCAATGT